>NZ_JABAIL010000002.1:801946-1104196 GCF_012641475.1 Flammeovirga agarivorans
ACATTGTCAGTAATAAATACCTGACGAGAGTACAATTGAATCTTGTCTTTATGAGGAGTTACATCTTCTTTTACTTTAGGGAAGTAAAGAATACCAGTTAACTCGAATGGGAAATCAACGTTCAAGTGAATCCAGAACATTGGCTCTTCTGACATTGGGTATAACTCCTTATAGAAGTTTAAGTAATCCTCGTCAGTTAAAGATTTAGGATCTTTAGCCCAAAGTGGCTCAGTTTTGTTGATTACGTGTGGCTCAACAATTTCTACGTCTTTTGCGTCGTCACCTTCACCTTCTTTTTCAGTACGCTTATCAACACCAACTTGAATTGGCACTGGCATGTACTTAGAGTAACGGTTTAAAATTTGACGTAAACGAGCTTCGTCCACAAACTCCTCAGAGTCTTCATTTACATGAAGAACGATTGTAGTACCTCTTTCTGCTTTATCTGAAGTTGTGATTTCATATTCAGTAGAACCATCACAAGTCCATTTTACTGCAGGCTCATCTTTGAATGATTTAGTGATTACTTCTACATTGTCAGCGACCATAAATGCTGAGTAGAAACCTAAACCGAATTTACCGATGATTGTAGATGTATCTACATCTTTAAATTTCTCAACGAATTCTGTCGCACCAGAAAATGCTACTTGGTTGATATATTTTTCAACTTCTTCCTCACTCATACCGATACCTCGGTCAGTGATAGAGATTGTTTTCTTTTCAGTATCAACGTCTACTTGGATAGTTACATCACCAAGTTCTCCGTTGAATTCACCCATCGATGCAAGTTTTTGTAATTTTTGAGTCGCATCAACTGCATTCGCCACTAATTCACGTAAGAAAATGTCGTGATCAGAATACAAGAATTTTTTGATGATAGGAAAGATATTTTCAGTATTCACTGAAATAGAACCTTTTGCCGCCATGTTATCTATGTCTTTTTTTAATTATAAATCAGTTTAAAAAACAACTAAAAAAATTGTTTTACAGTTAAGCCTTTTTCCAAATTGTATTCCAATCCGATAAAATATGATTATTTGACACTATTTCTGTCGAATTGTCAGTAGAATGACAATCATATTATATTCTAGGATGAAACTTTTGGTTTTCATTAAAAAAAAATCATAGATTTGTGTAAATGTTATTGGCGTCAATTAGACAGTCAATTATTTTTACAACACAATACTAACAACGATATACTGCTATGCTAATCTATCCATAGTTACTTTGTGTCATAAAAAATAAAACTAAAATAATCTGTCTAATTAATTTAGGCCACTAATATTAAATGAAATACTCTCTTACTAAATGTAATCTAATGGGCTAACCGTTTTGACTGTCACTTTTTAATATTATGTCATTCTAAACGTATAAACATGAATCTAAACTCCACTGTTTCTTGTGTGAGTTATTCCCTATTGGTTTATAGTATTCAATGAGATTTCATATGTCGTAAGATGTAATTACATCTTACCTTTCAAATTTGTATAAGTAGTCACACATCATAATAGAAAGGCTGTTGAATATTTCGACAGCTTTTTTTATGCGTATTTTTTTTGGGGATAGTTCAATTGATAATCGGGTTATTTAATCTTCTTATATCAAGATATTAAAATTAATAGTGTTTTCTCTAAATAGAACTTAAAGTCATTTATAAGTTCTAATAAATTCTAAGATTTAAACAATCCATCACTTACTTTTGTTCGATTAAACAATAATTTGAGATATGTCATTTGAAGAGATAGGAATAAATAACGAGGATCTACTAGAAAAGCTTTACATTTTAGACTACAATGATCCTACACCTATACAAAAGGAAAGTATACCTGTAATCCTCGAAAATAGAGATGTGCTTGGTTGTGCACAAACTGGTACAGGTAAAACTTTAGCTTTTTGTTTACCTATCATTCAACAATTACTTCAGGAGCACACCACACATAATAAAACCGTTTCTACCTTAATATTAACTCCAACAAGAGAGTTGGCTACCCAAATCTCTGAAAATATAGGGAGACTCATCCATCAAACTCCATTAAAACAAGCTGTCATTTTTGGTGGCATTCCTGCTGACAAACAAATTCGAAGGCTAAAAAAAGGTGTAAACATAATTACAGCAACTCCTGGTCGATTAATTGACCTTGTAAAAAAAGGACATATTAAACTGTCACAAGTAAAACATTTTGTCTTGGATGAAGCTGACAAAATGCTAGACATGGGCTTCGTGAAAGAAATCTTCACTATTGAGTCCTATCTATCTCCTACTCATCAAACTTTATTGTTTTCTGCTACCATGCCGAATAAAATTCTTGATGTAGCAAGTAAGTTATTAAATCAACCCCAAGAAATTAAGGTTTCACCAGTCTCTTCAACAGCTGTAGCCATTGATGAAAAAATTTATTACGTCGATCAAAGAAATAAGAAAAGGCTACTGATTGATGTTATCAAGAATAACAATATTAACAACGCACTCATATTCACTAATACAAAGAGAGGAGCAAACTTTATCGTAAAGGCTTTAGGTGAAGCTGGGATTAAAAGTTTAGCAATTCATGGTAATAAATCTCAGGAAGCAAGAACAAAGGCGCTATCCTATTTTAAAAAGAAAAAGATTGACATCTTGGTAGCCACTGATATCGCTGCTAGAGGAATTGACATTGATAGTTTAGATTTTGTGATTAACTATGAAATTCCACCAGCTGCAGAAACTTACGTTCATAGAATTGGTCGAACAGGTAGAGCGGGTAAATCTGGACAAGCAATATCAATAGCAGACGGAACCGAATTAGATAGTCTAAAAAACATAGAGAAGCTAATTAAGCACTCCATTGAAGAAGTGAAAGAACATGACTTTCCAATGATGGAGGCGGAACAAGACCGCAATAGGATGATCAAGAAGAAACAAAAGAATAATAGAAGGTCATCTAGACGATAATTAATCCAAGTGGATATCTTCTATCCTTATTACAGTACCATATGAGGAAGATTCAATAATGGATTTTCCTCCCATGGCATTGGATCTATAGCGTATATTAGCCAAACCGACACCATTCTTTGAAGCATTGACATTGAAACCTATTCCATTGTCTTCATAGAAAATCCTTCCAATATTATTATCAGAAAAGAACTGTATATGTACAGAGTTCGCTTCACTATGTTTTTCTGCATTATAAAGTAACTCCTGTACTACTCTGTAACAATGGTTCAACAGCTCTTTTTTATTTGAGTCAGGCCAATCTACAAATTTGATAAACACACTCATATCATCTGAATTGTACTTTGATGATAAATCGAAAATGGCATCTTCAAAATTTTGTACATCATTAAATGTTGGGGTGATTAAACCATGACTCATTTCCCTTACGGTCTTGATCGTTGAAGTAATTATACTCTTAACCTCTTCCCCATCAAGATGATCTGACTTATTGACCAAAGCAAGGTTCCCTCCTACATAATCATGTAGCTCCCTACCAATTCGGTTACGCTCATCTTCTTGGCCTTTAAGTACTGCTTCAGAATATGCTTTCTCTAATTGTTTTTGTTTTGAGAGCAGTTCAATCCTTTCATCATAAATATTAATCACCTTTTTCATCAGCATGATAAAATAGAATACTGATTCATAACCAATAAATAGGTAATATAAATAGTCTGTATAAATTGACCTTTCGATTAAGCCCAAATGAGGTAATGACACAAAAATAGCAATAACAATCAGTCGGCTTACCAAGACGAAAAACGCATATTTTGCATAGATATTATTCTTCCTAACTGACCTTAATAACAACACAAAACAGATCAGGAAGCTTAACCATGACACGACAACGATCGAAAGGAAAATAATAGCGATCATTGTTGGATTGTCTGAGAATAAGAAAAGTAAAAATGTAATTACAGAATAAATATGGATGAATGGTGCAAACCACTTTAAAACCGCATTGAAACTCGAATTATCATTCCCTATTAGATACTTATAAAAGTAAAGCAATGAAGTGATGTAAGCAATGTTAGCAAAGTGTCTGATATAATAACTTAAGTGATGGTAATTTACATCTAAAAACTTGACAAAAATTCCCAACTCTACTTCTGCAAAGAGTACTCCGCTATAAAAAGATAAAGCATAGTATAAGAAAACATTTTGCCTACTAATGATACCTATTACCAATCCAATGGTAAGCATTGTTAGCACTACTACTCTTAAAATAGTAAGTACATAATTATCTCTCTCGAAATTATTACGATATACTCCAGGATCATATAAATAGATATCTGAATGGGTAGGCCAACCATGTCCTTCCATAAAGAAGTATATTTCTTTGATCTTGTTTGCTTTAAAAGAAAGTGGCACTACATACCCCCGGTAATCTCTAGATTGTTCTGTGGTGTAATAATCTGAGTTCGTCCCAAATGAAAAATATTCAATAGAGTTATTTCCTTCTTCTTTCACCCAAATATGAATATTGGGTATCAACACATAATTAAAATACATCAGTTTTTCTACATCCACTTCACTTTCCAATATTAGTCGATGCCAATTTCCTTTACTAAAAGGTCCTTCTGAAAGGCCATCTAAAGGCACATCATTCCATTCATCAAGAAAAAAAGGATCATTATCTATAAATAACGGTACTTTATCTTGATAAATATCTACAGCATTGGTACAGTTTACAGTTGTTTTTGCAGTATCTACTAAAATGGTTTTTGCTGGTATTGATTGATATTTTAGCAGAAAAAAAATTAAAAGAAAAACATGAAGTATTTTCCTCATTGATCAGATTATTTAGGTTTGGGGAATGCTGGTTGATTTAAACTAATAGATTGTCTATTGCATATTTAATTACATCCGCTTTGTTATCAAGCTCTAATTTAATTTTAATGTTTCGTATGTGAGTTTTTACCGTTTCGAGACTGATAAAAAGCTGTTCAGAGATTTCAGCCATACTTTTACCTGTTGCCTGTAACCTCAATACTTCTTCTTCTCTTGGTGAGAGAAACAATTGATGTATATCTTGTTGTTGAAGAAGCATTTCTAAACTTGGTGAGAAAAACTTGCCTCCTGCAACAATCGTTTTTATTGCATCTATAAAATTATCTGGATGGTCATCTTTAAGGATATATCCATTGACATTAGAATTCATCGCTTTCTTTAATAACGACTGTTTCTTATGCATTGATACTATCAGAAAACGCTGATTCTCGAACTGTTGCCTTGCTCTTTTGATAAACTCATACCCTTTCATCTGAGGCATATCCATATCAACAAGTACTATGTCATACTGATCCAATGGTTCATTCAGAGCATCTAGTGGATTGTTTATAATCACAACAATAGCATTAAGTCTTTTCTGTAAAAATTGCTCTATACCTATTGAAAAAAGAATGTGATCATCAACGATTAAAATTTTTGGTGTAGGCATGCTGATGTTTTTGAAAGTTGAAGAATAGATAGAAATAGAAATAATAGTAGTAACATAGATTTTCGTTAATAGCTGTAAATATACTTATTTTTTATTTACCACTATGTTATTCAAGTGCAATTTCTAGTAAATCAACGAAAAACAGACTAATCATTCGAATGAACAATCATTTACAATTCCTTAAAACCTATTCACAATTCAGCAATATATTTTTCTCTTCAGCTTCCTATATTGCAGAAGAATAAATAAAGCTACGGATATGAAAAAAAACAAACACAAAGAAAACAATTACATCAATAAGTTTAATGACGCTATTAAAAACCTTGAGCACTTTGACAAGGACTTGGCAAAAGAGCAATACATCTCAATCTTAAAGAAATTCAAATAAAAAAAAGTGACCGATGCGTACATCGGTCACTTTTTTTTCATCTAATATATTAAGTATAAAACTAATAATTCTTGATATCGTCGAGCTTAAACCCTAATAATTGGTGTGTTCCCAATAATAACATCGTAAGCCCTATTAATGATCTCACCTTATCGTATGGGAAAAGTTGATTGACAACTAGAAACATGGCAACAAACAAAACAACAATGCCTACAACGAAAGTGATATGCTTAAGCATTGATGCTTTCTTCATCTGTAAGGCATAGCTCAGGCCGTAAATAGCCTTTATCATCAGCCAGAATCCCGTAAAATACAATAAAGTTAATCGATTACCTGCTGCAATAATTAAAGCTAATCCCATAAATATATCATTGAGACTATTCAAAGCACTTACACCCCAACTATAAATCTGATCTCTATACTTAGTATTTATATAAAGTTCAATAGCACCTGCAGGAATTAATAAACTCGCAAATATTGGCGTTAAAGAAAACTCTTTGCTAAAAGGTATCACTAACAACAGGGTACCAATAATCAGGTATGATATTCCTACAATAGAAATAACATTTCGAGAAGATGATAAGAACCTGCTTTGTTTGAACATGACCGCTTTCATTTAATTCTTATTGATTTTACCTATTTATTAACGTAAGTAGGTTGGATTAGTTTCTTTTTCAAGACTTTTAACAAAGGTTTAACGTCAAACATATCTTCTCAATTGTCTCATTTACTTTAATTTGAAATTGTGAAGCATTTGTTAGATCTTACGCATTGTTGTAATGAATAGATCATCAATCACTTCATACTATGAAAAATATTCTTCTCCTGTTATTACTATCTACTTTTTTTATTGGATGCACAACACCTACATCACCAAACAATCATAATGATTATGATGCAAGTTTAGCATTAAAGTATGGTGCTGATGATTACGGTATGAAAAAGTTTGTAATGGCATTTTTAAAGAAAGGTCCGAACAGGAACCTCTCAAAAGAGGACGCATTCCAACTTCAGAAAGCTCACTTAGAAAATATCAATAAAATGGCAGAAGAAGGAAAATTAGTACTCGCAGGACCTTTTTTCGGAGATGGTGATATTAGAGGAATCTATATATTTGATGTGGAAAGTATTGAAGAAGCAGAAGCATTAACAAAAACAGACCCTGCAATTCAAGCAGGTAGTCTAGTGATGGATTTAAAAGAGTGGTACGGATCTGCTGCAGTAATGGCAATCCCGGACCTTCACAAAAAACTAGAAAAGAAAAATGTTACTGAAGGAGAAAGATAATTTAATGTTCTATCTATCAGAACAACTAAACCCTTTTGAAATTAATGATTTATTCCAACTTTGGAATAGTGTATACCCTATGCAATTAGCTTATAAAGATCTTGATTGTATTAGGGAATATTTGACTGCATTACATCATAAAAAACATATTCTTGTAAAGACTCCAACAAATAAAGTGATCGGTTGGTTCTTTAGCTTTGAAAGAGATGGTGAAAGATGGTTTGCTATCCTTATCAACAATGAATATAAACGAAAAGGTTTAGGGAGTGACCTGATAAAACTAGCCAAGAAGCAATTTGCTCCTTTAAATGGATGGGTAATTGACCATGAAAGATATTATAGGCTAGATGGAGAAAAATATGTATCACCATTGGCATTTTATCTAAGACATGGGTTTCGTATAGCCACTGATGTACGTTTGGAAATACCTACTTTATCAGCAGTAAAAATTCATTATCCTTAGCCATAAAAAAATCCCTGTTTAGAAGTACTAAACAGGGATTTTATATTAATTACTAATCAATGATTAGTCCTCTAAAGCTGCGATACCAGGAAGAACTTTACCTTCCATTAATTCTAACATTGCACCACCACCTGTAGAGATGTATGATACTCTGTCACCGAAACCTAAAGTGTTTACAGCAGCAGCAGAATCACCACCACCGATTAATGAGAACGCACCAGCTTCAGTAGCTTCAGCCACTGCAGTTGCAACAGTAGTAGTACCGTTAGCAAAGTTAGCCCATTCAGATACACCCATTGGTCCGTTCCAAAGAACAGACTTAGATTCTTTGATAATTTTTGAGAATTCCTCAGCCGCTTTTGGTCCAATATCAAGACCCATGTAACCGTCTGCGATTGCATTAGAATCGTAAGAAGCTACAGCTGCATCTTCACCGAATTTATCACCACAAACTGAGTCAACTGGTAATAACAAGTTTACACCTTTTGCTTTTGCTTTTTCGATCAATTCTAAAGCTAAGTCTAATTTATCTTCTTCACATAAAGAGTTACCGATAGTACCACCTTGTGCTTTGAAGAAAGTATAAGCCATACCACCACCGATAATAATATTATCAGCAACATCCATAATACGCTCAATTAATAAAATCTTATCTGATACCTTAGCACCACCCATAATTGCAGTGAAAGGACGAGCAGGGTTTTCAGTAATTTTCTTAGCGTTTTCTACTTCTCTACCCATTACGTAACCAGATACTTTATCTTTTACGAATTTAGCGATAACTGCTGTAGAAGCGTGAGCTCTATGTGCAGTACCGAAAGCATCCATTACCCAAACATCACCACGAGAAGCTAGTTTCTTAGCAAATTCCTCGTCACCTTTCTTCTCTTCTTTGTAGAAACGTAAGTTGTCCAATAACATTACTTCACCTGGTTGCAAGTTTGCAGCCATTTCGTCAGCTTCAGCACCAATTGGATCACCACCGAATTTTACATCAATACCTAATTTTTCAGATAAAGGAGCAACGATGTGCTTTAACGAGAACTTATCCTCAAAACCATCTTTTGGACGACCCATGTGAGACATCAAGATAGCAGATCCACCATCAGCAACGATTTTCTTAACTGTAGCTACTACTGCGTTGATACGAGTAAAGTCACGAACTGAAAAATCTGGATTTAAAGGTACGTTCAAGTCAACACGTACAACCGCTTTCTTACCTTCGAAATTATAATTATCGATAGTTTTCATATTAATAAACTACGTTTAATAGATATAATGTGATTTTTTAAATTGCGGATGCAAACTAGACTTATATTTTCATTAAAAAAATGACTAAAATCAGAGGAAAAAAATTATTCGATAAAGCGTAAAAAGGACGATTTTGATTCTATTAGGCTATATTTTTTATAAATTGTTAATCAGAATAGACCAATCAAACAAAATGAATCAATTTTAAATGATGAACTTAAACGATTTTCAAAAAATTCCATCTCAAAAAGGTCGTGTAGCAATTGTTACTGGGGCCAATATTGGATTAGGTTTAGAAACTGCCAGATATTTAGCTCAAAAAGATATTACCGTTGTACTTGCCTGTCGAAACTTACAGAAAGCAGAAGCAGCATTATTGGATATCAAGAACTCTTACCCTACAGCAGATTTAGATATCCTAAAAATAGATTTAAATGATCTCGATTCAGTACATACTTTTACTGAACAATTTTCTCAGAAATATCAGCGGTTAGACCTTCTTATAAATAATGCTGGTCTAATGATTCCGCCATTACAACGAACGAAAGAAGGATTTGAAAGTCAGTTTGGGGTAAATTATGTTGCTCATTTTTATCTCACTCAATTGCTTTTACCACTGCTAAATAATACTCCTGAGGCAAGAATAGTGAACCTCGGAAGCTTAGCTCACCGCCAAGGAAAGTTAGATTTTGACAACCTTAATGCCGAAAAAAGGTATGTAAAATTCGAAGCTTACTCATTGAGCAAATTAGCCTGCGTGATGTTTACGTATGAGTTACAACGTAGACTTGAAAAAGAAGGAAAAAGTACAATTGCAGTAGTGGCTCACCCCGGTGGATCCATGACGAATTTAGGACAATATGCTCCACAATTCATCAATAATATTGTAGAGAAAATAGGTGCACCATTTCTTAATTCTTCCAAAATGGGTGCATTGCCTACTGTTTATGCTGCATTAGGTGCAGATATAAAAGGAGGTGATTATACCGGTCCTAATGGATTTACGGAGATCAAAGGAAGTAAAGCGGTAAAAGTAAAATCAACAAAGTATTCTCATCGTATTGATTTAGCACAAAGACTTTGGGAAGAAACCGAAAAAATGATTCAAGAAACTAAAGTGAGTCAATAGATATTTATTAAATTCATTACCTCAACTAAAATTCTAAATATGTTACATCTACTTAGCCCTCAATTTGGTGGAAAGTTTACTGAAGAAGAGAAAGAAAAGCTGGAAAAGTCACCAAACTGGAAAGATGATAAATTTGAGAACCTAGAAGAAACGATGATGAATATCAACATTCGGAATATTCCAGGGTTACTCAAAAAGCAATTAACCAATAGAGCGGGAAGGGCTCCAAAAAATAACCTATGTATTCTTCCTTTTAATCCAGAAGTATATAACCAAGAACTCGATAATCCAAAATGTATATGGTATGGACACTCGGTTTTATTACTACAACTAAATGGTAAGAATATACTTATTGATCCTATGTTAGGTTCCAATGCATCACCAATTGGACCTGTAAACACCAAAAGGTATAGTAATGACTCATTAAAGGTGATTGATGAATTACCTGATATTGATATCCTATTACAAACTCACGACCACTACGATCACTTGGATTTAGACTCTTATGAGAAACTAAAGGGTAAAGTGAAGAAATACGTAGTAGGGCTTGGGATTAAAAGACACCTTGTATCTTGGGGACATGATGAAAAACTAATTACGGAAGTAGATTGGTGGGATACACTAAATATATTAGACTTTGAAATTACATATACTCCATCTCGACATTTCTCTGGAAGAGGGCTCAACGATAGGGCTAAATCTCTTTGGGGTGGATTTGTTATAAAAACAAATAACCACTCAATTTACTGGAGTGGCGATGGTGGCTATGGTAAGCACTTTAAAGAAATTGGTGAGAAACTAGGTCCTTTTGATTGGGGATTTATGGAAAATGGTCAATACAATGAAAATTGGCATCTAATCCATATGTTTCCTGAAGAGAGCATTCAAGCAGCTAAAGATGCTCAAGTAAAAAAAGCTTTTCCTGTACACTGGGGAGGTTTTACTTTGGCCTTACATACTTGGAAAGATCCTATAGAAAGATTTGTGGATGAATCTCGTAAAAAAGATCAACCCATTTTCACTGCAAAAATTGGAAAGATCATTGAAATGGGTAAAAATGATGAACTCTATGATTGGTGGACTGTCTTGGATTAATCAACTACGTAATTAAAAATTTCAACTACATTTTTTCCAATGTAAAAGCTATCATCTGCGTTAGCATCATTATTAGAATTTGTTGCTAACGTAGTACTAGCTGTTAACGATAACGTTAATTTTAACCAAAAGAATAAAGTTCTAAGAATACCTCTAAATTGACCTAATAACTGCATAGTGAAAAGTTAAGTGATTACGAATAATAAAGTGTAGGTAAATTTTATAACGGCAAATCTTAAAAAGTGACTGAGATCATTAAAAACTGTTAAGACTTTATTAAAAAACGGCTTTATTGATTCATAAAAAGCTTATTTACAACAAAATACATCAAATCAATTGATTTTTTTTGACATTTTTTCTCAAATGTGACGTGGTTCACATACCATGGAGACCTTATCCTACATCTTTGTAATAGAAATTATTACTCAATCAAAATATCAAAAGATGGAAACCATAAAAAAATATGCGTTAATAGGATTAAGGCTTTTAGTAGCGATAATATTAATACAAACATTAAGATTTAAGTTTACAGCTCACCCTGATAGTGTTTATATATTTACAACAGTAGGATTAGAACCTTTTGGACGAATTAGTATTGGCATTTTAGAATTAATAGCTAGTATACTTATTTTGATACCTCGTACAACTTGGTTTGGAGCTGTACTCACTTTAGGGATTATTGGTGGAGCTATTATGATGCACCTTACCATATTAGGTATAGAAGTAAACGGCGATGGAGGAACGTTATTTTTATTGGCTTTAATTACAGAATTAAGTGCTGGTATTGTTTTTTGGAACGAAAAAGACAGTATTCCTTATTTCAATCAGATTGCTTATAAAGTAAATAACTAACTCTTTCCTGTAACCTAAGAACCCTTATCTAACAAAGAATAATAATTGCTTTTAATATATATTTACTCATTTCTGCTTACTACAAAAAGACCGGACGTTGTTTCAATGTCCGGTCTTTTTTTTCTATTTCTGAATGATAAATTTTTCAGCTCCCTTGGATATATAATTTTTCATTGTACCCTCATCATCGTAGATAAAGATGGCCTCTAAATCATCATCACTTTCTACTACTTTAATTGCTTCTTCTAATCCTGCTACCATAAATGCAGTCGCATAAGCATCAGAAGACATACAAGAAGATGAAAATACTGAAGCACTTAATAACGAGTGCTGTACAGGGTAACCTGTTCTTGGATCCAAAGTATGTGCATATTTTTTTCCATCTTTTACATAGAAGTTTCTGTAGTTACCAGAAGTAGCTAAGGCCTTATTGTCTAATGAAATAATAATAGAAATGGCTTCGCCTGTACCCTCTTTAAACTTTGGGTTATCAATACCGATCTTCCAAGTAGTGTCCTTTTCATTTACACCACTACAAACTACCTCACCTCCTATTTCAACCATAAAGTTTTTAATTCCTTGTGCTTTTAATAGGTTAGCAACAACGTCTACAGCATAACCTTTAGCAATTGCACCAAAGTCAAGCTCTACTCCTGCCTTCGACTTTTTTACTTCCTTTTTATCAAATGTGATATATTTATCAAAACCAACATATGCCTTGATAGAATCCACCTGATCATCTTTAATAGTCGGTGTTTTACCTGGTCCAAAGCCCCAAGCTTTTACTAAAGGTTGAATTGTAGGATCAAAAGAACCGTTGGTAGCTTCGTAAACTTTTTTAGCATCTTCCAACACAGGATAAAAGAAATCTGTCTCATAAGTGAAAGACATTCCTGAGTTAAACCTTGAAATCTCTGAAGATGGAATATAAGTGGATAACGACTGGTTAAAATCCTCTAGTACATTTTTAATCTCTTGATCTAATGCTCTTCCTTTTTCATCTATATATTTAACGTTGTAAGGAACTACACCAAAAGTAACACCTCGAACATGTAAATGTGTATTTACTGGAGGATTGTAACTTCTGTATAAATAAGTTAGTCCGATAAAAACTATTAGAATTATCGAATAAATAATATTTTTCTTCCTGTTATCCATTACGATTTTAATTTATCAATGCGTATCTTGATCAATATTCTGAATCAATTATCTACAAAGGTGCGTAAGTGTACACTTATCTACCTATTGTTTTACATTTTTTTGGAAAGATTCAGTGTTTAAAACCAACAAAAGGAAGTAAACTGTGCAAAAGACCTTAAAAACCTACCAAAAAAGGCTTGCTAATCTATCTGCTAGAAACAAGTCCTTGTATTTGCCCAAGGCTTACACCGGACAGTATGTTGATCTTGCTCATTTAGATCATTTAATGCATTCTCCTTCTCATGATATTATTAAAGATGTAATTCGTGGTAAGAAAAATATTCCATTATGCCCTGTTGCGGATAGTAGAGATACTCAAGCCAATAAGATGAGTTCACAAATCCGAAAGGTGGGTAAAACTGCGAAGTTTGTCTTAGAAGAAGGCGGTAGACACGACCTATTTTTAGGGTACCCTTTTGTTCATGGTAGGTTAATGACAGGAGGTAATCTTAGAGGTCCACTACTTTTCTTTCCAATTCGATTAATAGTAGATAATGGTAATTGGTATTTACAGCTTCGAGAGGATACGGAAGTTACTTTCAATAAAACACTTTTGTTGGCCATTTCTCATCACAATAATGTACAGTTTAGTGATGACTTCCTGGAATTAACTTTTGAAGACTTCCCTAAAGATCCAACAGAGTTTCTTACCATGTTGTATCATACTTTAGAGGAATCCAATCTCGAATTAAACTTTAACCAAGATACATTTGGTGAGTTTATCAAAGAATTTGAGCCACTGAATAAAGTACACTTCCAAGAGGAATATGGTGAGGGGCAAATGAAGTTATTTTCAGAAGCATTGATTGGTATTTTCCCTCAATCGGATTCTTACCTAATGCCTGATTATGATAACCTTCTCAATAAAAATGAGATTAAAGATTTAGAAGGCTTTTTTGGAACTGCAGGTGATCATTTAGATGAACTTGGGCTAAAAGAAACCTATGTTGGAAAAGCCAACCAAGAAGAAGAACTATTATCGCCTTATCCTATGGATGCTTCACAGGAAAAGGTCGTTAAAGAAATAAAAGGTGGACAGTCTGTTGTGGTACAAGGCCCTCCAGGTAGTGGTAAATCCCAGCTAATTTGTAATCTGATCGCTGACTTTACTACAAGAGGGAAAAATGTATTGGTGATATCACAAAAAAGAGCCGCTTTAGATGTCGTTTATAAAAGAATGAAAGATATCGCTTTGGGGTCGTTCTGTGCCATGGTACATGACCATCGATATGACAGAGGGTATATCTATCAAAAAATAAAAGATCAAATCGATGCTTTAGATAAATTCCGAGAAGACAATAATAGTCTTGGAGCAATGCAATTGGAAAGAAATTTTGCATTAAGGTCTAAACAAATCGACAGTTCTCTTACACAATTAGAAGAATTTAGAGAAGCACTATACGATACACAAGAATGTGGTATTTCTGCCAAAGAACTTTATTTGAGATGTAACCTAAAAGCAGAGCACACACATTTAAAAGGGTGTTATCAGGAATTTGATTTATCAGACTTAGAACTATACAAAAAACGTCTGAAAACCTATTTAGGGTTCGCACAAAAACTAGATCATGAAGATTACATATGGAAAGATAGAATTCCATTTAGTCATTTTGATAGTAGTGCGATTGTTCATATGAAAGAAGTTATTGATGAAATAATTCCTTTCAGAGACGAAGTAGCAAAAAAGATAGAAGACAATATTCAGGTTGAATTGTCTTTTGATGAATGCCTATGGATTTTAAGACAGGAAGAACAGGTCAATAAATTTATGGAAATTATTTCCGACCCTGATGTCTATAAAATGTTCAATAGCATCATCAAAAAAAGAGGGAGAGTACCGACACAACAAGATTGGAATAATCATAAAAAGGGGTGTCTTTCTGCTTTTTCATACAAAGGAACTGACATCGAAAAAACCATCAGTGAAGATGAGCTAGGTAATACCATCGAATGGGTAACGGATGCTATTTCGGATAGAAGTAACCCATTACTGATTATTAAATGGCAATTCTCTAAACATAAGAAACAAGTAATTACCCTATTGGAAAGGAATAACTTACCTAATACTGTCAAGGGATTACAACAGTTAAGAGATCGTTTAGAAAATAGAATGAACCTGACGCATCATAAAAATGAGATGCGTAAATACCAATGGCTAACAGAGTTCCCAGAAGCATTTGAAGAAAGTGTTTGGGACAAGTGGTTCAAAGCAGGCCTTAAAGCAATTGAAGCAAGAAAAATTTATACTTCTCTTCGTTCTAGCGTCCAATTTATCGAACTACATAATTTTAGCTATGATGAACTGTGGACTAAAATTGATCAACTTTTCAAAGTCATCAATAAAATTCCTGAAGCGAGACAACGATGGGAAAAATACTTGTCGCCACTGGAAATTGAAGATATCCTAAATAATAAAATCGAGCTTGATCATCTAAAAGAAACGTTAGAAGAAGATTTCGATGAAATTTGTCGTTTTGATACCTTAAAGGAATCATTTGAACCACATGAATGGGCTGCACTCCGACTGATAGATGGGCATATGAATGGGGTACACAAATACCCTATTGATGAAGTGATCGAGTATTTTGAAAATAGCCTTAACATTAGCTGGTTGTACCATATTGAAACCAAACACCCTGTATTAAGAATTGTATCCAATGGTGCGATGGAACAATTGGAAAGTAACTTACAGGAAGCTATTCTTGAAAAAAGATCTATTGCCAATGATATGACTTTGGTTCGATTAAAGGAAAGAACGTACGACAAAGTAGAATACAATCGATTAAACAATAGAGTCACATATAGAGACTTATACCATCAAGTAAATAAGAAAAGAAGTATTTGGCCTTTAAGAAAAACATTCCATAAGTTCCAGGATGAAATCTTAGACCTTCTTCCTTGTTGGTTAACTTCTCCGGAGGCAGCATCAGCTATATTCCCTCTGATTCCGTTCTTTGACCTTGTTATTTTTGATGAAGCATCACAGTGTTTTGCCGAGAAGGGAATTCCTGCCATGTATAGAGGTGCACAAGTGGCTATCTTAGGCGATTCTCAACAATTACCTCCATTTGACTTGTACAAGCCAAGGTGGGAAGAAGACGATGAATACGATTTAGACCCTGCCTTAGAAGTCGATAGTTTACTAGATCTTGGTAAGCAATATCTATCAGAACACTATCTGATGGGACATTACAGAAGTGAATCGTTTGATCTTATTGATTTCTCTAATAAGTATTTCTATAAAAATAAACTTCGCTTTATACCTTATTACAATAAGGTGAAGTTCAACGATAGAGGTATTGAGTTTCATCATATAGAAAATGGAATTTGGAAGAAGGGTGTCAACCAGGAAGAAGCTGTGGCTGTGGTAAAACAAGCCAAGAGACTCGTCGATGAAGGAGAAAAAAGCATTGGTATTATCACTTTCAATCATAAACAACAAGAATTGATTCAAGAGATCATGGATAGAATCAATGTCAATTGGCCTTCGGATACCATCGTTAAAAACATTGAGAATATTCAAGGAGATGAAAGAGATCATATCTTACTTTCTGTTACTTATGCCTTTAATGAAAATGGAAAATTCAATTTACAATTCGGTGCTCTAAGTCAAGAAGGAGGAGAAAAAAGGCTTAATGTAGCCATTACAAGAGCTAGAAAAAAAGAATATATATTTAGCAGCATTCTCCCCCATCAATTAAAAACCGAGGAAGTAAAGAATGAAGGTCCTAAGTTACTGAAAGAATTTCTTCACTATGCAAAAGAAGTTAGTGAGCAAGGATATAGACCTACTCCATATTCTGATGAAAGCTGGAAATTTGGTAAAACACTAAAAGATAAAATTAAGAAAGAAGAAGATATGACAGAACAACTTCCTTTCTCTTCATTAACTGTTGTACAAAATGCAGTTCCTACTGCTTTATTGATGACCGATGATGAAAATTATCATCAGTTTATTTCAGCGAAAGATGCTCATGGTTATTTCCCTATCGAATTGAAAAAGAAGGATTGGAAATTTAATCGTTTCTACAGTCGAAACCTTTGGAAAAACAAAAAGAAATTTAAGAAAAACGTTGCTCTTTTTGTTGAAGATATTGATCAAGAAAGACCCTCTTAATGGGTCTTTTTTTATGTCAAATTGAGTAAAAACAGAATAATAATTAAAATGAATATTCATTCATTTATTTTGCGTGAAAATAATTTCAAAGAATATAATTTTACATTTAATCATTTATATGAAATAGTATTTATGTATTTCATATTTTATAACAGCATTAAAAACCTCATTTTTTTATTTTAACAATAACCATAAAAAACTGCGCTTTTATTGTTTACCCTTATTAAATATCAAAATTTGTAGCCCTAAAAGAAACGCCTATACCTTTGTGTTATCGAAAACGTTGACGATTCAATCTTACCTAATTTTAGAATCCTATTTAAATAAGAAATGAAAAAAGTTTTAACGCTAATTACCGTATTTTTTGGTTGTACATTATCTATCTACGCACAAGGAGTTTTAGGAGTCAGAGGTGGTTTATCTTCTTCTGGGTTATTAGTAGAAGATCCGAATGGCGGGTTAGTTCATGGATTTGTTGGAGGTATCACTTATGATGTTCCAATGAGTCAAAAATTTAGTTTGGGAATTGAGGTAAATTATGCTCAACAAGGAGTGTATAGTTTAACAGATGAAACTATGGCAGGATCAATACCAATGACTCCCGACCAAATGTTAGATGTATCTTACCAAATGACAGGTAGAACTGATATTAAATTACACTACATCAATATTCCTATTGTTGCAAAATATGCATTTGGTGATAATGGTAACTTCAAACTATTTGGTGGTGGACAGATTGGCTTTAAATTAAGCCAGGATGTACAATGGTCTGATGGTGAATATACATTGACAGCTAATGGTGAGGATGCCTCTCATATGCTACCAGAAGCTGCAAAAGCAATCTATGAACAAACAGGAATGATGATTCCTTACACAGATGAACAAATGCAAGCAGTCGCAGAAGGTCAAGAATTTAAAAACATTGATATTTCTGTAGTATTTGGTGCATCTTACCAATTTGGTGATTCACCATTTGGTCTTGATTTCAGAGTAAATTATGGGTTAACTGACATCAACAATAGTCCTGATCCAGAACTAAATGGAAAAGACTATATGAACAATATGAACATTCAATTTACGGCTACTTATGCCTTATGGGGACATAAATAAGTCAAATTGAAGTAGATAATTGAAAGGAAGTCAGTCTTGGCTTCCTTTTTTTGTTTTTTTACCACTAAATAGGCAACCTTTTTGATAGACTAAAGGTAGTATTAAGTATAAATGCTACAAACCAATTATAAAATTTATACATACTAAACTGAAAGTAAACATTTATGAAAAGAATAATAACTGTACTAACTTCCATATTGATGATGTCACTGTCATTTGCATCTTTTGCAGATGAAGTAGAAACAATTACGACCAAAGCTAAAACACCCTTATATAAGGTCGTGGATGGCAAAATGAAACGAGTAGGTTTTATGCCCAAAGGCAGTCAAATTGAAGTAAAAAAAATCCCACATATAGAAGGTAAAATTGAGTATAAAGCAAGAGTAAATTATCACGAAACAGAATGTGGTCATTTAATTTCTACTCGATATATCAATAACAAAAAGTAAAAGACTTTATTAAAAAAAAGAAGCCGTTTCTGTAATCAATTATAGAAACGGCTTCTTTGTTTATGCTCCCCACTATCTTCTATACATTATTATTTTCACCTACTACAAAGTCGAAATTGAAAACATAGTATTTCAATGAAAAATTATTCATCAAAGTATATTGAATTTGAAGGACGTTTGTATATTTGCACAGCTCTTTAAATAAGCACCCTAATGATGAACAAACTGAACATCTCAGTTACATTTATTCTAGCAACAATCGTATTGATCCAATGCATATCTACTCCTCTCATTTGGATGGATTATAATATGCGCAAGGATTTCTATGCCGAAGTTTTGTGCGTGAATAAAAACCGAACAGACCTTCCACAGGTTTGTGGTGGGCGCTGTCAATTAAAGTCTAAGTTGGCTGATGCTACTTCTCCAGAATCAGAAAGTAGCAGTAAAGAAAACAAACTCAAGGAAGTAGTTTCTGAACCACTTTCACTTTCCATTTTTATGTTTTCTACAAAGAGTGTACATCGTTCTATCGATCAATTACCAATGCTGATAGACGAAAAAGTGGAAGGAAACTATACTTCTTCAATCTTCCATCCTCCGATAGCATAATTGCTTTTCTAATTATCGACTTTTTTAAACATCATTTCTTTTTGATGGATGTATTGTTGTGTCAAGACATTCAATAATACTTTTTCGAGGTAACTTTTTTATACCTCTAGGTCGTTACATTCAAAAATTTAAAAATCATCGCATAACATTAATACTAGGCTATTGGTAACACTCCTTTTTGGTGTTATCAAAAGTGTTAGCTAATCGTTATGTCCAAATAAAAAACAGTAATGAAATCGCAATTGTTAGGAGCTCTTCTATTGATTTTGAGCATCCCTTCTCTTCATGCCCAAACTTTAGAGTTATCAGGTAAAATTCAAGACAAATTATCTAAAGAAGCTTTGGTTGGTGTCATTGTTATCAATCAAAAAGATAGTAAGTATACTATCACTGATAGCGAAGGAAATTATAGCATCAGTGTAGATCAAAATGATATGATTGAATTCAAGTACTTAGGTTATTTAAGTACAACGATGAAAGCCAGTTCAATCAAATCTGTCATCTCTTTATCTCAAGATGATTATGTGCTTAACCAAGTTGTTGTTTCAGCCAGTAGAGATGCTCAAAAAAGAGAGGAAGCACCAATAGCTATTACATCTATTGGTAGGACAATGCTTGAGGAAACAAAAGCACAGTCATTAGATCAGGTCATCAATAAAGTTCCAGGTGTATTAATGGCCGATCTTGGTAGCGAACAACATATGATGGCTATTCGTCAACCGATATCAACAAAAAGCCTTTTCTTATATTTAGAAGATGGTTTACCTATCCGTCCTACAGGTATTTTTAATCATAATGCCTTGAATGAGATGAATATGGCAGTCGCTCAAAATATTGAAGTAATACGAGGGCCTGCTTCAGCATTATATGGTTCTGAAGCCATTGGAGGTGCGATAAATCTTATTACAAAAACTCCATCACTAGTGCCTACTGCCCAAGTACAATTAAGAGGTGATTCTTATGGTTACAGAAGAGTTGACGTAACAGTTGAAGGAACATCTAAAAATGGTAAGTTTGGTGCTAGCATTGGAGGCTATGCTGCAAAAAGAGAGAACGGATACTTAGATCACAGTGATTTTGATAAAACTATCGTTACCGCTGTTTTACAATACAAGGTCAACGAAAGTTTAGTCTTAAAATCTAATACTACTTATATGAAGTATTATTCAGATATGGGCTCTTCTTTAGACAGTACATCTTTTTATGATAGAGATTTCACTTCATTACACAACTTTACTAAAAGAGAAATTAAATTGTGGAGATCAACTTTCACTGCTGATAAAACTTGGTCTGAAAACAGTAAAACAGTCGCTAAAGCTTTTTTCCGTACGAATACATTAGGACAAATTCCTAGTTACAGAATTAAGAATGATTGGGGAAATCCAAGTGTTGCTAAGGGAGAAGTAAATGAAAGTGCTTTCCAAAGTTATGGAGCTGTTATACAACATAACCAAAAGATTCCTTCATTAAAAACAACAATAAGAGTTGGAGCAAGTGTAGATTACAGTCCAACTACTTTCTGGGCAAACTACATTGATGTACAAAGAGATGAAAATGGTAGATATGTAGGGTACACTTCAACGGATTCTGTACTTACAGATTACCAAACTAATTTATTGAATACTGGCCTTTATGCTCAAGTAGAAGTTAATCCTATTGATCGATTATTTATTACGGCAGGAGTTCGATCGGATCATTTCAAGTATGACTATACGAATAACTTGGGTGAGGAAGCTTTTTCAGGTGCTCCAAATTCAGTCAATTATTTTAATGCCATTACTCCAAGAGTAGGTGCTACTTACACTATGCTTAATGGACTTGGTTTCTACTCTAACTATAGTGTAGGTTTTATGCCTCCACAAGTTTCAGAATTATACAGAGGTGTAAAAGTTCCTACATTGGAACCTTCTTATTACAATAACTTTGAAGTAGGAACATGGTATACCCTACCAAGTGGATTTGGCTATGTGGAAGGTGCTTACTACAATATGTCGGGTAAAAACGAAATCGTTTCAGTACTTCAGGAAGATGGTTCTTATGAAAATCAGAATGCTGGCTCTACCAATCATCAAGGTGTAGAAATGGCCTTACACTTTAAGCCCGTTTCTCAACTTTTTGTTCGGGTTGGTGGTACCTATGCAGAGCATACTTTTGAAGAATTTAATACAGGTAAAGAAGACTTTTCAGGAAATACAATGGCCAATGCTCCCAATTGGATTGCCAACATGGAATTAACATTTAAGCCTCGATTCCTAAAAGGATTTAGAACATCATTAGAGTTTCAAAAAGTGAGTGTGTACTATATGGATAATCAGAATACGAAAAAGTACGATGGATACCATGTATTCAACTTACGATTTGGTTACCAATTTAAAGGCTTAGATACATGGTTTAACATCATGAACTTAACCGATGAGCTATACGCCACAAGAGTTTCCAAGTCATCTTGGGGAGAAAATTATAATTTAGGTGCCCCTCGTACTTTCCAATTAGGTATCGGCTATACAATCAGTAAGAATAAATAATCATGACTTTGTATCAATTTCATCGAAAGTTAAGTCTTATCGCATTATTACCTCTATTAGCATGGACACTAAGTGGAGTAATGCACCCTCTTATGTCTAATTTTAAACCAAAAGTAAATCAACGTTTGGTGGTAAATCAAGAGGAAAAAGATGCGGATCAATTACTATTTACTGCAGATTCAATTATTAAAATTAATCACTGGAAAGACATACAATCTTTCCGCTTGGTTAATATTGACTCTAACTTATATTACCAATTCAAAAAGTCAGAAGGTAACATTTATGTAAATACAAAAAATGGTGATATTCTTCCAAATGGAGAAAATGTTTATATCTCCTATCTTGCCAGCTTATATTCTGGTGAGAGTGAAGACAAAATCGCTACAATCACTGAACAGAAAACGTTCAATAATGAGTATGTAAAAATTGCAAGAATCCTTCCCGTATATAAAGTCGAGTATCAAAGAATGGATGGACTAAAAGTATTTATTGATACAAACACAGATCAGATGACGTATGCTACAAATACATTGAGAAGTGGTTATCAAGCATTTTTCTTATGGGCTCATAGTTGGAGTTTCCTAGATTTCAATACTACATTTAGACTATTTGTTCTTGGAGTATTTATTACAATTTGTTTTTTAGCAGGTGTATCTGGAATATTAGTGTATACTAAATTTAGAAAAACCTATCAGCGTCAACAGATATCCAAGGTTCCTTGGCAACGAAGGTTGCACCGCTCATTAGGTATTGGTTTATCATTTTCATTATTACTATTTGCTTTCAGTGCATTTATGCACATGTTACCAAAATACAATGCTCTCGATAAAACTAGTTTTACTAGCCCAACATCATTTACGCCAGAAGAACTTACTTTCGACTTTGATAGTATTCCAAAAGGATGGATGAATATTCAACCTATAAAATTAAAAGATAAAGTGTACTATCAAGTACATTATAAAAAAGGACGTAGTATCTCAAAAAGGTACTATAATGTAGCAACTCAGAAGGAGCTTTCACAGGGAGATAGTATCTATGCAGTACATTTAGCCCAACGTTACAGTGGATTAAAGAGTATCAGAAATATCACTCCGGTAAACAAGTTTGCAAATGAGTATGGCTTTATCAACAAATTACTTCCAGTACAAAAAGTACAATTTGAGGGTGAAGGCAACCCAAGGTGGTATATTGATACCAAAACAAGTTTTGTAGGAGCAATTATCGAAGATAAGTCTGCTATCTCAGGGTTTATTTTTGCCTATTTCCATAAATATCATGTTTTTGATTTTCTAGGAAAACCAATTAGAGATACTATCATGTCATTTTTTGCTTTAGGTAATTTCATGGTGGGTATTTTGGGGTTCTGGATGTATCTCAACACAAAGTCTAAGAAAAGAAAAGGGAGAAAGAGAGACAAAGTATTAGTCTCTTAATAAAAAGATAAAAGCCGTACTTATATATCAATAAGTACGGCTTTTATCTTTTTCTTTTTCAAACCTCTCAACAGAAGCGGTACAGCAACTATTGTAAGATGTTTTTGGAGATTGGTATTTTCTCTTTAACCATTCTCTTATATGTCTGATTAATTTCGATTTACTCATGAATTAATCTTTTTAATTGTTGAATAGGAACAATACCATGTGCCCTTCCCGTTTCTTTTGAATCAACTAAACCAATAAAATAAGGTATTCCTTTGATATTGTAATTCTTCGCTACAGCTTCCAATTTCTCTGGGTCCACCTTAATTACTTTTGCAACCCCTTCCAACTCAAATGATAAATTACTGATTGTACCTTTCATTACTCTACATGGCGGACACCATTCTGTGGAGAAATCAAGAATTACCTTTTTGTTTTCCTGAATTGCCAAGTTCAATTCATCTATATTTTGAACAGTCATTACTGTATTTGGTATTTCAAACATATTTTACGTTGGTAAGTAACAATTCAATAAACACAAATTCAATACTTAAAGTTAATTCTGTTCAAAACTGATAACAATGAAAGCTATTTGTGTCATATTGTCATAAATAAATAAGTCAACTTGTCTGTCAAAAAAACTAAATACAAAAAACAAGGCCCGTCATTGACGAGCCCCGTTTCAATTTACACCCAAACTTTAAACACTATGAAAATTGATCTGCCCTCTGAACAGGACAGAAACTCTCAGTTCTATAACAATACTTTATTACAAGTATTTGAATCACATAAGATGCTTTTAAACAATAAAATTTTAAAAGCTTTCTTGCTTATGACATTACAAATGTGGTGGAATAAAATTGAATAAATATTGATGACCATCACCATTCTTGAATGATACTTCACTTTATTACGGTAATTTAGATTTGTTTGCACTCCTCCACTTTTTTGATAAAAAATTTTAATAGACTGTTTTTTTGTATGGAGTTTGTCTTACTTGTACATACTAGTGTACAAATAGAAACTCTAGACTTGAACAATTAGTCTCTCTCAGAGTTTCAGAATTAAAAACATATTAGACTATCATATCATGAAAAAACAATTCTTTTCCATGATGGCGGCCTCAATTATAGGTGGAGTCATCTCCGTGGGAGCTTATACTACCTTTATTGCTCCACAAATGGATATACAACAAAAAGAGGAAAACAAACCTGTTGCATTTACCAAATACGAAAATTCTCCAAAACGAGCTGACTATGTCATTCCTGATGGGATGAATTTCGTTAGTGCTGCCGAAAAAGCTACTCCAGCCGTAGTTCATATTAAAACGTATGT
Organism: Flammeovirga agarivorans; assembly: GCF_012641475.1. NCBI lineage: Bacteria > Pseudomonadati > Bacteroidota > Cytophagia > Cytophagales > Flammeovirgaceae > Flammeovirga > Flammeovirga agarivorans. Next base: position 826,586 of record NZ_JABAIL010000002.1, read on the forward strand.
TGATGTATCCTCAAGAGTTCCAAGAAATACACCTCGTTTCTTCCATGAGTTTTTTGGAGATCCAAGAGGAGGAAATGGAGAAGGTCAATTGGGATCTGGCTCTGGAGTTATTCTTTCAGCAGATGGATATATTGCAACCAATAACCATGTTGTAGATGGAGCGTCAAAAATAGAGGTCGTATTAGAAGATAAACATACTTATACTGCCAATCTTATTGGAACGGATCCTACCACAGATTTGGCTTTATTAAAAATAGAAACTGATAATTCCCTTCCTTATTTAGCATTTGGTAACTCTGATAATGTAAAAGTTGGTGAGTGGGTACTTGCTGTTGGTAACCCTTATGAATTAACTTCTACAGTTACTGCTGGTATTGTCAGTGCAAAGGCAAGAAACATTAATATTCTTAGATCAAAGACCGGTTTATCTGTTGAGTCATTTATTCAAACAGATGCAGCTGTAAACCCAGGTAACTCTGGCGGTGCACTAGTTGATCTAAACGGTGCATTAATTGGTATAAATACAGCGATTGCTTCTAAAACAGGATCTTTTACAGGATATTCGTTTGCTGTTCCTTCTGAACTTGTAAAGAAAGTGATGGATGACCTAAGAGAATATGGAGCGGTTCAAAGAGCACTAATTGGTGTTCAAATTCAAGATGTCGATCAGAAAATTGCTGAAGAAGCAAAACTCGAAGACATTGCAGGTGTTGCTATCGTAGATGTAAATCCTCAAGGTGCAGCAGACGAAGCAGGTATTGAAGCAGGAGACATTATCATTAAGATCAATGATGAGAAGATTGAAAGTGTTTCTGAATTGCAAGAATATATTGCTCGTAAACGTCCGGGTGATGAAGTAAAAGTAACGGTTAACAGAAGTGGTAAAGAGAAAGACTTCAATGTAAAACTGAAGAACACCAATAATACTACAGAGATTGTTTCTGCTCCAAAGAATTCTAGTGAAGCTATTGCAGCACTTAGTGCTGATGTAAAACCTATTTCTGAGAAGCAGGCTGCAGCTCTAGGATTAAATGGAGGACTTGCAGTAACAAAGCTTCAACCGAACGGAAAATTATATAATGCTGGTATTAGAGAAGGTTTCATTATTACCAGTGTAGATAGAGAAGAAGTAACAAATCTTGATGATCTTGGAAATGCCTTAAGAGGCAAAAGTGGAGGTATATTAATCGAAGGAATGTACCCTGATGGTCAAAGAGAGTACGTAGGAATTGGATTATAAGAATTCCGTTACTAAATTGCACACTGTACACGTTTTTACGTGTACAGTGTTATAAAAATTGAATTTTGATAAGAAAAAATTAGGAAATAAAAATATTTTCTGCTATTTTCACTTGTTAACTAATCAAATGAAACTATTTACCATGGTTTTGACGTTTGTATTAGTGTAAGTCAGAAAGACAAAAACATTAGTAATAGATAGCAATGATTGAACATTGGTATCGATTTACAAAAGACACAATAGTTTGCTTTAAGTAATGGGGAAAGGGTATTCGCGATGCGGGTTCCCTTCTTTTTTGTCTATACTTTTTTGAGCACAAAACATCGATGAAAATTCACTACTACCACAACCAGAAGACTGTTTGTTTTTTGTTTTATTACTCCCTTTAATATCTCATTATTATTGATACTTCCAGTGAAAGTATACTCATTTGTATTCTATGGATCACTACACTTAAATTTTCGATATAAAAAAGCAGCCCCACCCTAAAAGGATGAAGCTGCTATTTGGAATTATAAGAGTATTTTTTTACTCGGAACACTATTTTACTTTGAACCTACAATGCAACTGCAGGCCCTTCCATGTTGTCGTCTATTCTATTTTTGTTTATTAGTTCTTGTTCTTTTAAAGAAGCTTCAAAAGCTTCTAATTTCTTTTGTTCTTCAATAGCTGCTGCCTCATCTGCTTCAGAGAACTTAATTAATAATCCTAAGAAACCTACTGCTGCAACTACGAATCCGAACGCGAAGAAAGCATCTTGTAAAGAAGATCCACTTCTTAATAAGTATTGTGCATATAATACTGCACCCACATTACCACCTGCACCTACAATACCAGATACTGCTCCTAAAGCTTTTCTGTTGATAAATGGTACTACAGAATAGGTTGCTCCTTCCGCCATTTGTACAAATAATGAGAAGAATACCATACTTGCAATCGCAAAGCCTAATACATTCATCTGAGAGAATATTAATAAGGCTAAACCTTCTGCAATAACCACATATACTAATATTTTCACTCTACCATTCAAACCTGAGTTTTTAGCAAATTTATCTGCAATCCAACCACCTGTTGAACGAGCAAACAAGTTCATTGCACCAAAGAATAATACTACAAAACCTGCAGCTTCTTGGCTTAAGCTAAATTTTTCTTGGTAATAAGTAGAGGCTTTTCCTGTTACAAAAAGTTCCATACCGAAACATCCTGCATACATAAGGAATAAAATCCAAACTCTTTTATCTGAAGCTGCTGTTAAGAATAAACTCTTCTCTCCTTTTTTAGATTGAGGTCTTTCTTCTGGTAAATCTGTATAGTTACCTTTTGGACAGTCAGTTGTATATTTCCAATATAAGTATGCTACTAACAACATGATAGCAGCAGGAATGTACATAGCAATTCTCCATGATTCAGTCGCTTCTGCTAAACCAAATGCAGCAACACCAGAAGCAATTAATGGCATAGTAGCGTTAGTAACACCACCACCTAAGTTACCCCATCCTGCAGTAGTTGCATTTGCAATACCAATTACGTTTGGAGCGAACATTACTGAAGTATGATATTGAGTAATTACGAAAGAAGCACCGATTACACCAATAGCTAAACGAGAAAGTAAGTAAGTTTCCCATGTCGTTGCAAATGATGAACCTGCTACTGCAAAAGCACCAAAGATTAATAAGTATACATAACTTTTTCTTGGCCCAATTTTATCACAAAGGTTTCCGATACCTAATCTTGCAAAAATGGTCACACCAACAGATGCTATAAATGCTAAAGTTGTTTGTGCTTTAGTTAAATCTAAATCTGGAGCGATTGTAGATTTCATTAATGGTGCATGAGAGAACCAACCAAAGAAGCATAAAAAGAATGCGATCCAGCTAAGGTGAAATGTTCTCATTTGTATACTACTGAAATCAAACAAGTTGATCTTTGTAGCTTTTTCATTTGATGTGATTGATTGCATAATTGTAAGTATTTCTCTACGCTTTGTTTTCTTTACGTACACAATACTACGTATTATTACTTATTTTAAAAACATTTTAAGCCTATTTTTTACGTAAATACGTATTTTGGGTATAAAAAAAGACCATTTACAAGTAAATAACTCTCGTTACTACGTATAAATGGTCTTCTTATTTATAATTAATGGTACTTAAACTTCCATTAAATTTCTTTCAGATTGGTACTCTTCAATTGAATCTTGTAGTGATTGTGTTTGCTCTTGAAGTGCTTCTCTTTTTTCAGCTTCAATTTCTCTTAAACGTTTACGCACTCTAGAGACTTGTGTTTTACCAACACCTGTTAGTTCCGAAATCTCTTTTGTTGTTAAACCACTCTGAAGCCCTTCTATAACATCTTTATTTCTATCAGACCAACGATCGTAATTCATCTTACGGCCTTTTTTACCTCCTTTATATTTACCCTCGGCTTTTGCTCTAGCAATACCTTCAACAGTTTTTTCATGTACCTGGTATTCCTTCATATGAAGCATTGTTTCAAAAGCAGAAATCACAGCCTTTATACCTACTCTTGCTTCTTCGTCCGTAGTTTCAAACTTGTAGATATTTACGATTGCTTCTGTCGCATACAATGCTTTCAAGGCATCTAATATATCTTTAGGGTTATCTCCTAAACGATCTATATCTCCAATATATAAGGTGTCTTCTGCAGATAAAATCTCTAGCAATTCTTTTGCTCTAGGTCTTTCTACAAATGGAAGTGTAACAGGACATTTATCGATATAAGGTTTTCCTTTGATCTTTGCCTGTTGTTGAAACTTTGATTGAGCTACTGTAGATACTCTTAGATAAGTAAAAGTTGACATGCTGATTAAAAAATAAAGATTCAGTGCCGAAAAAATAAACACACTTTAGAGTATGCCATTTGATTTCACATTTTACGGATTTTTTCTGATTTTTTCACTATTTCAAGTGTTACATTTTCATCAAATCACATTAAACATCTGTCAGTCAACTATCTATAAAGAAATTATGTTCTGCGATTTCTCTTTTCAGCTTATCTAGTTTTACAATACCGATCTTTTTGCCTTGAGCAACGACAATCCCTTCTTTTTTCAAAGATGAAATCACTCTAATTACTTGTTCATCAGTGGTTCCTGCAAAATCAGCAATTTCTTTTCTAGACAATTGAATATTTAAGAAAGACTTTGTCATACCGAACTTTCTATTGATATATAGTATAGCATCGATGACTTTTTCGCGTACAGTCATCTGAGCAATTTTCCTCACTTTATTTTCACTTCTATTTAGTTCTTCCGCGTAAAAGAGCATCATGGAGTATGATAATTCTGGAATGGATTTCAACATATCATTAATCACTTCATTTGAGAAGTTACACAATACAACATCTTCTATTGCTACTGCACTAATATGATAAAATTGACCAACGCCGAATCCTCTATGCCCAATAATTTCACCATCATGACATAATCTAACTATTTGTTCACGGCCATTAATCCCCGTTTTTCCAACTTTTACTTTGCCTTTTTGCACAAAATATAATCCATGTACAGGAGCCCCTTCTAAAATAAAAGGTTGTCCTTTTCTTGCATTTACGTTTAGCTTCTTCTCCAAAAACGGTTTAGCTACTTCAGTCAGACAGTTTTGTTTGATGATACAATTCTCGTTTGAGCAAGCTTGACAATCAACTTTATTATTCATTTGCTAGTTAAGTCTTGATAATTAATTACGTAAATATACGTATTTAACATTTTAAATAAAAGAAGACAATTTTTATGCACACATAATTCTTTAAGATTTGAAAATATATTAATATTGAACATCTTTATATAATCAATCTAAAGCAAACACTATCTTATAATCGTAACTTAAGCAAACTTACTATGTCAAAATCTAAATTTGTCATTACTCTTATTGTCTTAGCATTCTTCCTATCATCTTGTTCAGAAGACGATGATATTCACCCTAATCATTCTTTAATTCTTGGCTCATGGAAGTTGGTATCAGCGGAATCGTCTACGATGAATACTTTTCAAATCAATGGTACCAGCGAACAAACTATGACAAAAAATTCTCACCATAATATCCGAGTAACAACCACCTTTAAGGAAGATAATTCTGTAACATCAAAAGGGGCTTCCAATATTGATGTAACTAGTCTTATTAATGGTATTGAGAATACAACCAAACTAAAGAATGTTCCTTCGACTTTTAATGGTAGTTGGTTAATCGATGAGGAGAAACTAATTCTCACTACAATAGAAGGTATTGAAGAATATACAATAGACAAGATTACTGAAAATAAAATGGTCTTAACGATAAATACTAACATTACGAGAGTTCAAACAGGGATTACTTCGATCATCGTTTCGGATACCCGACTTGAATTCAAGAAATAAAACAATTTTGCTAGAGACCTTAAGCCTTTCTTTATGGAAGGCTTTTTTATTATCTTGAGTGTTTACCAAATTTCTATTTACCTCCTTTACTTTCTAAACCTTTTACTACTACAGTTTATGAATATTGGAATTTTAGTTGCCTCTCTGCTTAGTATCATTATCATCATCGAAATCTTTAGGTATTTAATTAAGACTTCGAGAAAAGATCGTGATAAAAAGAAGTTTACCAGAAAAGAATTCCCTTCTGAATGGAGGTCAATTTTAAAAGAGCATGTTGTTTATTATAACGAATTGCCCAAGGAAAAACAGGATAACTTCGAACAAAGAGTACTTCATTTTCTAGATAATATTAAGATTACTCCGATTGAAACTGAGATTGAAGATCTAGACCGTTTATTAGTGGGTTGTAGTGCTATTATACCCATTTTCGGCTACCCGAATTGGGAATATCCTAATCTGAAAGAAGTGATCATTCTTGAATCTGATCTTAATGATACAGTATTTGTGAAAGAATTTGGAGAAGGACATGTACTCGGAATGGTAGGAGAAGGAAGATTGAAAAATAGAATGTTGCTATCAAAAGGAGCATTAAGAGAAGGATTCCGAAACGACAATGATAAAAAGAATGTTGGTATTCATGAGTTTGTCCATTTGATAGATATGGCGGATGGATCAACAGACGGTATTCCTGAAATACTTCTTCAGAAAAGCTACACACTTCCTTGGATCAAACTAATGCATAAAGAAACTCAGAAGATATTAGAAAAAGAATCTGATATTAACCCTTATGGAGCCACCAATGAAAAAGAATTTTTAACGGTCACTTCAGAGTATTTCTTTGAACGCCCCAACTTACTAAAAAAGAAGCATCCTGAGTTGTATAAAAAGCTTGAATTGATTTTTAATCAAGACATGGCCAAGCAGGAGAAAGATTATCAAAGGAATAAGAAAAAAACTGAAATCAATAGAAATGATCCTTGTCCTTGTGGTAGTGGTAAAAAGTACAAAAACTGCTGTGGGACAGAGAATAACTAAGTTGTATAAGAGTTTTGTACCCCTAAAATTCCTTTATTGTTACCCTAATTGTACCCCATATAATTTTTATTATTCTTCACTTTTCAAAGATGTTTGCTGAACATGAGTCACCACTCATTACTATCTATTTTCAGTAATATTTTTTTGAAATGAATTATTTATCGACAATTACTACCTCTCTCTTTTTGGGACTTCTACTACTCTGTTCCCAAAAAGCAAATGCTCAAACAGCACCTCTTACTGAGGCAGAATACAATGAGCTGTTTCCTTACCGTTTTGGAACAGAACCTTCACCAGATGGTGGATATATTTTATTACCTGAAAACGACTTCTATTCCTATGATAACTTCTTAGAAGCTATTCAACGAATGAAGCTAATTAAGGTATATATGGAACGAAGAGAGGGAACAAACCTTTATAGAGTTACAAGAGAAAATAAAACTACAGGTGAACAGAAAGTAATCCGTGTAGATGAAGGATTTAACGACTCTTGGAATAGCCAAAAGAGTATTATTCAACAAGAAGTAGATTATGGAAACTTCTTAGCTGAAGGATCTGCTGATCAACAAAAACGAGAACTTTCTGCTTTCTTAGCCAATATATCACAAGAAACTACAGGCGGATGGGATACCGCTCCGGGAGGAAAATACTCTTGGGGATTATACTTTAGAGAAGAAGTAAGTTATGAAGGTACTGATTTGATTGGATATGTCGCACAAAATCATCCAGATTACCCTGCCGTAGCGGGTAAATCTTACCATGGCAGAGGCCCAATTCAACTATCTTGGAATTACAATTATGGTCAGGTCAGTCAGTTTTTATATGGAGACAAAAACATCCTTTTGGCCAACCCTGAAAGTGTGATCCAAGATGGAGCATTAGCTTTTCAAACAGCCATTTGGTTCTGGATGACACCACAATTTCCTAAGCCTTCCGCTCATGATGTTATGGTAGGAAATTGGATTCCCACTTCTTTTGATTTAGAAAACAACCGTAACCCTGGTTTTGGTGTAACTGTTAATATCATTAATGGAGGTCTAGAATGTGGATCTGGTACTGAAAAAAGTAAAGTATTAAGCAGAATTGGACATTATGAACGTCATTCACAAATTCTTGGTGTTTCAACGGATTTAGACGGACAATCTAGTTGTAATGCTTGTGGTTGTGCATCACAAAAGCCTTTTGGAGGTATAGAACCAGAACCTACTCCCGTAAAACCAAGAATCAGCCTATTAAGTCCTGCATCCACAGAAATCAGACAAGAGAATTTCTCTGCGATCGCAATAGACGTTTCTATTTTAGATAAAGACAATCAAAACTTAACGGCTTCAAGTATTGCAATCGATGGTACTACCATTGCTACTAATACCACTTCTACCACATTTCTTCCAAATGCTTATAAAACTTATACACTCCTAATAAAAGCTGTAGATAATAGCGGAGAAGAAAGTACTTTAAACTATAGTTTTGAGGTCATTGATCCTAAAGAAAACTGTGGTACTCCATGGGAAGAAAAAGTTTATACTGCCAATGAAGAAGTAGTCTATGAAGGAATTATCTATACTGCAGGTTGGGAAACTAAAAGCAGTGATGTTCCGGGTGTAGCAAATGTTTGGAAACTACAATCTACATGTCCTGGATTCACTTTTGATTGTACAGGAATAGAAGAATGGAGTAGTTCTAAGACTTATCAGACCAATGGTATGCAAGTGGTTTTTCAAGGGAAAATCTATGTATTCAATAAATGGTGGTCGGTTGGAAATCAGCCTGATTTAGACAGTAGTACTTGGACATTGCTTGGCAATTGTTCTTCAAGTGGTGGCGATGTTGATACTCCTCCTAGTTTATCATTTATTACTCCGTCTAATACTACTCAAATAGTAGGGCTTCAATCAATCGGTATTCAATTGTCTGCTGAAGATGACAAAGGAACGCCAAGTATTGTTGTCAATGCAAACGGAGTAGAAGTAAGTACGTCCACAACATTCAATTTTACACCCAATGGATATGGTGATTACCTTTTTGAAGCTACTGCTACTGACTCAAAAGGTCAATCTACCACTTCAAGTATAACTGTTTCCTTTGTAGAAGAAGTCAATGAAAATCAACTTCCTACTGTATCAATTACCGTTGACGGAGGTACTGACATCATACAATCCACACTGTCGCCTATTAATGTCTCAATTGTAGCTGCTGATACTGATGGACAAATCACTGATTATACAACAACTGTAGATGGGTCCGTTTATACTATTTCTAATTTCTCATTTACACCCTCTCAATTTGGGGAATTTACTATTTCTTCAACTGTAACAGATAATGAGGGTGGACAAGGGGTTTCTTCAGTAGTCATTACTGTAACTGAAGAAGTGTCTAGTACTTGTGATAACACACCAACTTATTCTGGTTACCCTAATATTTATCAAAGTGGTGACATTGTAAGTTACAATGGTATCCTTTATGAAGCAGCTGTAAATAATTTATATAATGTTACTCCAGGAACTGCTGAACATTGGTGGAAAACTATTGGTCCATGTGGAAGTTCTAACGCAAGAAATATCACTTTCAACACAAGATCTGCTGATGCTCTTTGCTATCCTAATCCATTCTCAGACTATATTATCATCAACTCTTCTATTTCATGGAGTGGGTTGAAAATTTTCAATGAGACGGGGGCATTAGTATTTGAAACATCTGAGAAAAACCATCAACTGAATCTTCAACACCTTCCTTCTGGAGTATTCATTTTAAAAATTGAAACACCTGAAGGAATACTATCACAAAAGTTGATTAAGTAATCTCTTCTTTTCAATTAAAAATATGACAATCCTTTAATCAGTAGAATGATTCAAAAGATTGTCATATTTTTATTTTATGAAAGCTGTAAAAACCTATGCCTCTGTCAATAAAAATGATCATAAATCACATTTTGGAATCTCCAAAATGGAGGAGATCTATGAGAAAAGAAATGGTAAAGTAGATGATCCCCATCGACATGATTTCTTTACTTTCATATTTACAATAAAGGCAAAAGGACAGCATAATATCGACTTTACATCCTATCCATTAGAAAGTCATCAAATCTATTTTATCTCTCCTGGACAGGTACATCAAATTATTGAAGAAGAGAAATCTGAAGGGTTTGCCCTAGTGTTCACTTCCGATTTTTTGATGCTCAATAATATCTCTGTTTCCTTTATTCAGGATCTCAATCTGTTCAATGATTTTAGTGAAACGCCTCCACTATACCCTACAGAGGAGCGATTTCAACAGATACAATCCTACCTAGAAGATATTTATTCAATTTACCACTCCGACTTACAATTTAAAGAAGAGGCCATAGGTTCATTACTAAAATTAATCCTGATTCTTTGTTACAATACCTGTGACCTTCCTTCTGAAGAAATCCAAAATACTAACCATGTTGTTCGAGAATTTAAAGCCTTGATCAATACGCACTACGAAGAGTGGCATCACACAAGTACTTATGCAGAGGTATTACATATCTCTCCAGATCATCTAAATAAAGTCGTCAAATCACAAAGTGGTAAATCAGCAAAAGAACATATTCAAAGTAGAATTATTATTGCTGCCAAACGATTATTGTATTTCTCTAACTTAAGTAATAAAGAAATCGGGCATCAATTGGGCTACTCAGAACCTGCTAATTTCAGTGCATTTTTTAAGAAGTGTGTAGGTGTTTCTCCCTCTCAATTCAAGAAAAATATCTAGATAACGGATTTTCATAAGTTCTTGTCGTTTTCTCATATTCCTTCCATTGGTTGTATGTACGTACTTTGTAATACATCAAATCAGTAAGAAAATGAATCGAAAAAAATTCCTTTCAACGTCATTAAAATCTGCCGCTTTAGGTATTGTCTCTCCTGCAATGGTAAAGGCAAAGAATATCAAACTAAAGCAGTCAGATTATGATCAACTGATGAAGCAAGTAGGTTTTAATCACATTCCAAATAAAGAACATAAAACAATGAATACTGTATTACACAAAGCCGATACTAGAGGTCATGCAAATCATGGATGGTTAGATTCACATCATACCTTTAGCTTTGCCAATTATTACAATCCAGAAAGAGTACACTTTGGAGCTTTACGCGTATTAAACGACGATAAAGTGGCTGAAGGTAAAGGTTTCGGTACACACCCACATGATAATATGGAAATTATTTCTATACCTATGTCTGGTGATTTAGAACACAAAGACAGTATGGGAAATATAGCAACCATTAAAGAAGGAGAAATTCAGGTGATGAGTGCTGGAACAGGAATTTATCATTCAGAATACAATAAGAACTTAAATAAGAATGTTGAGTTTCTTCAAATCTGGGTATTTCCCAACCAAAAAGGAGTAACACCAAGATATGATCAGATATCTATAGAAGGGATATCTAAACCAAATCAATTCAACCAGATATTATCTCCCAATGAAGCAGATCAAGGGGTTTGGATTCATCAAAATGCATGGTTCAATATGGGGACCTTTGATCAAGATACCACTACTGAATATTCTATTAACGATAAAGCCAATGGTGTGTATGCTTTTGTTTTAGAAGGTGATATAGAAATTAATGGGCAGAAATTAAATAAAAGAGATGGATTTGGTATTTGGGATACGGAGAAACTTACTGTGAAAGCCAATAAAGGTGCTAAAGTTTTATTGATGGAAGTACCAATGGAAGTATAAAAATAGAAACCCACCTATTAACAACAGGTGGGTTTACTCTACAATAAGACTTGTCTAATATATGATATTGACAATAGGTGTACTACATTCCAGGACCTCCTCTCATTCCTCCTCTTCCACCAGGTCTTCCTCCTGAAGGTCGCTGTGGCTTACTGCTTTCCATGACAGTAATATATTTTCGGTATAATTTCTTTCCTAGAAGCTCTTTTACCCGTTCATTCCTTACCGTTTCCAATTCTTCCATTTTTTCTTTGTCGCGTTGTTTCATTGCTTCTTGTGCATCTGTAAAAAAGGCAACATGAATATCGTATACTCCTTTTCTTTGGTCATTGGTCAGTTCTACCTCCTCCTCTATTTTTCCTAATGTTTCCGTTGCCATTTCTTCCGGTGTTCCCATTGGTTTACGGTCATTATTTTGTCCATTTACATAACAAAAAACGAAAAGAAATAGAGTAGTGATGCTCACTTTTAAATGCATAATATATTTCGATTGATTAATGTTTTAGGCCTATAGCCTCTTCTAAAAAGATAGATACATTACCGCCGAAAAAGGTGTAAATGAAAGGACTGTTTTTAAACGAAAGGGCCGTTTTTTTCAACGAACGGAAGTTTTACCTAGATAGTGTACACTGTTTTTTTTACGCTACCCTGCCTTATTATTATTTTTTCCTTTTGATGTTATTCTTTTGTAATTAATTTTGAAGGACTACTAAAAAACTTCGCAAACTATTGTACAATGAAACGACTTATCTTTAGCTTACTTTTCGGTATGTTATTTTTTTCTTGTGATAATACTGAGCCTGAACTCATATCTCAAGAACCTGTAATCAAATACCTACAAACAGTCACAACAAATAATTCGAAAGGTCGAATTCTAGCTCGTCTAACAGTGGAGTATAACTCCAATAAAAAACCTTCTAATATCCTATCTAATCGATTTTCAACAGGCTATGAAGATGAAATAAGATTTTATAACGAAACTTCAAATATGACCTACGATGAAGAAGGAAAAATCATAAGTTATATTCAGAAGCAAATTTATATAGATCAGTCCCATAAAAATACTATCCGAGAGGTTAAGGTATCTTATGATGAGAATAGCATTACGGAATATGTTACCAACGATTATGGTAACCACAAGATTGACATCTTTTTAAATACTTACGGTCAACCTGTTGAAAAGGTAACATATTACGATTTAGAAAAACCTATAACGAAAGAAACATATACTTGGAAAGATGGGAACATTACGAGTATCAAAAATTACGAGTACTCAGGTGAGGAGGAATACTTGGTTAGAGAAGTAAGTATCACTTACGATACCTACCATAATCCTTATACCTACCTTAAAGATCTAAATGAAATTAGATATACTACAGAGAACCTTAAAACCACAAATAATCCATTAACTATCTTAGAGACTTATTATAATGATGACTACGGGTATACATCAAGTGCATCATTACAATATGAATATGATAAAGAAGAGTATCCTATTTCATACTTCTATAGTTACTCACGAAATGCAACACATTCGAGTGATCATTTTATCATTGAGCATGAAAAAATATTTGAATATCAAACGGAAGAATAAACAATAAGATTGTTGAGCTACATACTTTATTTCGTATCATGTAGTGCACAAAAAGCAATCATCAAAAGAGGTGAGAATTTATTATTATTCTCACCTCTTTTATTTTTTATAACCCTTCTCAAATTCTAGTACGAAGTATTAATTTTACCATTACATCATCTAGAATAAAACATTTAGATTATCATGAAAAAGGCATACTTAGGCATCAGCTTTTCAAATAGAAAAAAGTTTGATAAAGAAATTGAAACTTTATCATTACTTCTAAAACAACACAACTACCATCTTTTTGTCTTTGTTGACCATTACCATTTTCAACCACAGCAGGAACAAGAAATGATGGCAACGGCTTTTCAAGAAATTGATAACTCTGACCTATTTATTGCAGAGTTAACTACAAAAGCTATTGGAGTAGGAATTGAATTAGGATACGCTTATGCAAAAGGAATACCTGTTGTTTACCTCCTTAAGAAAGGAAGTGAATATTCTACAACTGCAGCAGGCTGTGCAAGCACCATTATTGAATATGATAATATTGAAGATATTGAAATTAAAGACCTAGGTGTATAAGATTACTTTACTTGAAAAGACTTAAAAAGGTCTGTATTGGCTTAGACTTTACTAACCACGCGATAGCAAATGAACAAACAGCTACTGTTTCTAGCCAAAACACATAGTTGGGAAAATATTTCCTTAAGCTTTCCACCGTTTCCAATACCCCAATACCTAATACAGACAACCCGATCAGTATACCACAAGTTCTGTAAATCCAAACGTTCTTTTTAGATTTTGGGAATTTAAAAAAGCTCATCACTCCTAGTAAAATCACAAACAAAGCAGAGGAGAAAAAATGAATGGTATTCACGAACTTATCACTCATTGAACCAAACAAATAATTATCTGCAGGATATCCATGAAAAGATACTTCTGAACATACATTGATAGAATAAGCAGGAAACAGTACCAAAACAATAGCACTAATACCTGCTGTTGATGTAATAGCATGATCACTAAACCACTCTTTATCGGTTTTCTTATACCCTTTATAAGCGATTAATACCACTCCTAATGACATCACCATACCAATCAAAAATACGGCTGAAGGGGTATAATAAAAATGACTCATGGAAGGCATTAAACGATTACCGTTTCCCACAAATAATAATACTGGAAGTAGTAATCCAAAAGAACCAAGAACTAGCCTTATACGCCTCATCTCTATCTTTGGCTCATGATTATTGTTATTTTCTTTTTCCTCATTAGTAGAATTCTGTATCATGATAGTTTGTTTTTTAGTTATTAATTATTCCTCAATAATAAAGAACTGTATTGTAATCCAACCACTCTAAGGCGGAAAATAGAGCAAAGTAACCTCACGCTTTTAATATTTCAATTTAATATCATAAATTGTAATACAAATAAACTGATAATTAAGTGAACTATGAACAAAATAAAACTAACCAAAAGGGATCTTCTACTATTCGCCTTAGGCATTTGCTCTGTTTTTGTATTTGAAGTGATTACTAATTATGAAGGGCTAATAGAGGCATTTAATCAAGGACAAAATGAGGCGAAAAGTCACTTGTTTAAATAGATTACTACATAACTATTTTTATGTAGTTAAATTATTTTTCACATTATATAATTACATAGTTTAAACTGAAAATGGACTTCAACCTTAGTATGTAATTACTATCTATATTATTTCTCTTTGTTAAACTCTTAAAGTAAACTTACACTCATGAAATATATCTTCTTAATACTTATCTCCTCTATCTGTTTAATGTCTTGTACTGATCAAGATGGCATAACGGAACAAAAAAATCTAATTGAAAAAAATACATATTATGATTCATATAATTTTAGAGTTCAATCTTTATATGAATATAATTCGAAAAATCAATTAACACATACTACGCACAACAGGTTTAATTCAAATGACGAATTAGAGTATATAGAAGAAGAGACAAACTATAAATATTTAGAAGATGGTAGAGTTTCTTCATATCAGATTGAGACTAGTTGGCCTCTATATACTAGTACTCTTAGTCCTACTACTGAATATGTGACTTATGATTACAACAATCACCAAAGAATTGGTGAAACAAATTTAGCAACTTCAAAAGCTAAAACGATAACTTTATTAGATGAAAACGATCGACCAATTGAAGTAAAAGAATATATAAATGAATCTGAAGTAGGAAAAAGAATATATAGCTGGCAAAACGAAAATATAATTAAAGTTGAGTATTTTGATAAAACTAGCTCTGGATATCTTCTATCCTTTGAAAGGGATAAAACCTATGATAATAAACTAAACCCAAATAAAAATAAATCAAATATATTCTCGTCACAGAATAATACTGTATCATCTATATTCAAAGAATATAATAGTAATTCTCAGCTTAATATTACTATTTATGATAACTATGATCATAAATATGATAAAGATAATTACCCTATTTCATATACTATGACAAGAACATCAACAGACAGTGATAACGAAGTTACTGTGAGAGCTACTTATATCTATCAATCATTAAATTAATAGGGACCTCTATTGTATTTCAATAGTATCTTTAAATTCTGAGGAACATTACAAATCCACCTAATAACTAACTTTCAAATACAATGTCAATGTAAGATTATTATTAGGTGGAGTCACATATTACAATTCTACATTTCGTTCCCTACAAAATTCAAGGTTTGGACTACTTCTAATGAATAGTTATAAAATTTAAGTTGCCCCTCTTCGAAGAAGTAATGGTATTTCTTTGACTCCTCTTTTCCGTTCTCAGTGAATGTAATCAAACGATTATCGATATTAATTTCCCATGTTCCTTTCTTTGGAGTTTTGCTTTTTTGAGTAGTCAAGAAGTGATTCTCAGGTGTAAATTCAATATACATTTCGTCTTCTCCTACGACCTGCCATTTACCTAGAAATGGTTTTTCGGCCACTTTTTGAGTAAACTTTTGATCGATATTAGGAGTACGTCTTTCTAATTGCATCACTTGGTCAGTAATGTCTTCTGGATAAAGGTGTAATAAGCCTCCGGCCCAAAAGCAATTCAGAACCAATTCGTCTTTTTCACTTTCTTGTGTTAAGGTGATATTACTTTTCTTCGCATCGAAAGACCAAATACCTGAAGCCTTAGATCTATTTTCATGTATTAGTTGAAATGTATTGTCCTCATTAAAGACGAAGCTTTGTATTTTTCTTCCAAATACAAACCATTCTCCAAGAAGTAATGATTTCGATAGTTTTAGTTTTTGATCGTCTGAATAAAATATATTTCTAATGGAAACATCCTCTAATACACTTTCATCGTTATAATAAAACTTCTTGGTCCAATTCCCATTCTGATCATATTCGTATTCAAAATATCTTATGTCGTTCTCTTTTTGATTGAAATCTTCTATGACAACTTCTTCCTTCGTCAGATCTCCAAAATGGTTGTACTCATACTTTGTAAAACGCTTTACTTTTCCATTGGGTAGTTTTTCTGTGATGGATTTTGACACCCCATCTTTATTATCATATTCAGTAATCAACAATACTTCACCATCAATGCTAACCTTTGTCTTTTTACTGAGTGCTTTACCTTCATACTCTTTCAAAGTTGTGTATAATTTCTTACCATCCGCATCAAGGTATACACTCTCTATATTTTCACCATCAACAAACTTATTTTCGAAGGTATTATTTAATTCATTTTTCATAAAAACTGAGGACGATATGATATTCCCATTCTTGTCGAAAGAATTTTCATAACGCCACATCTCTTTCCCTTTATAATCTAGAAATTGAGTATGAGTGATACTATTCGCTTGGTTATAATGATAGATATCTTGCGATAAGTCTGCTTGGTAGACAATTCTAAAAACCCCTTTTTTCAGCTTGGTATCGTATTTTTTTTCTATGATTTTAACCACTTCTCCTTTTAGAGATGCTGTTTTCTTAAAGTTCTTCTGAGATGATGATATACATGAAGAGAATACGATCACTAGTAATACAAATATCTGCTTTGTCATTTTAGTCTGAGTTAGTTCAATAAAATTAGATATGCAGCAAATATACACATGTATTAAGTGATACAATAAATTTAATTGATCGTTATTTCACAGTGTATACTTCTTGATTTATAACATACCACACATTGGAATATGCAGTATGTTATTCTGTTATCAAGAATTATTATTTTTTATAGTTTGGATCGTGACTATCTATTATTTCGATTTCATGTAAATCAATTTTAACTATTCATCTAGTTAGATTCCTACAAATCTTCTCCAGATTTATAAATCATTTTATTCGTATTACTATCTAGTTTACCTTCTTTTAATAATACTCCATTTTCGTTGTAAGAAGAATTGTAAACTAAGTTATTGTTGTTATAGATTCTATGGATTTTTAATTGACCAGAAGGATACCATTTCTTGCTATCTCCATTTTTCAGACCTTTTGAATAAGTGATCAGTGTTTCTAAAGTATTGGTATTATCAAAGTAAAAGACTTCCTGTCCATCTAATACACCATTCTTATAAAATTTCTCACTGTACACTTTGTTCTCCGTTTCCTCAGAATACTCAATATATTTTCCTTCGAGTTTACCCTTTTGATACTCACATGCTACATCTTTAAATCCATTATCATAGAATGATTGATATGCCCCTTCAATGTATCCTTCTTTATAAAAACATAGTGTTTTTACTTTCCCATTTTTATGAAACTCTTCGTACTTCCCTACTTTCTTTTGATCTTCATAACGTATACTCTCTTGCAACTGTCCATTGTCATAATACGTTAATTCCGTTCCCATTCTTTTTCCTTCCTTGTACTTCCTTTCTACAAATAATTGGTTGTTTTTATTGTAGTAGAAATACTTTCCATCTTTGAGTCCATTTTTATAATTTATCTTCTCTTTGGGGTTTCCATCACTGTAGTATTTTACATACACCCCTTCTAACTTTCCATTTTTAAAGTACGATTGCTCTTCTACTTTTCCATCTTCAAAATAGTAGTAGCTTTTCCCTTCAGGAATACCATTTTCATAATGCCTCATGTACCTTAGTGTACCATCATCATAATACTTTTTATGATCACCTGATAATTTATCATGATCATATTCTTTCTCTGAAATGACAATTCCTTCATTGGTGAATTTTTTAAAAACACCATGTTTTACTCCTCTATCATAGTTTTCAATACGATAAACCAAGTGGTTGTATTGAGTAGATTTAAAGTAATACGTCCACTCTCCATGCTTTTGACCGTTCAAAAGATTTCCCTTTGATTTCAACAGTTTTCCTCCGGTATAATTGACCTGTTCCTCTAAACTATCTTGAACAACCTGTCCGTAAGTGGTAATAGACAATAGAGAAAAAACTAGAAAGACAAAACCAATGAATTTGTTTTGAAAACACATATAGAAAAGTATTGAGGGTGATGAATAATTAAATTTATCGCTTTAACATCAATATCAAAACATCTCATCATTGAAAAAACATTCCAATAAAATGGAAAACTAACACACACTACATTAATACAGATATTTATCAGAGTATAGGATATAAAAAAAGGTTTGTAAAACGCATCAATAACATTTTCAAACCTTTGTTCTCTTAAAACATTTTTGTTCTTCTAGGAAATTTCAACCCTTCAAAATCTGGTTGAGGAATTTGAATGTTCGCAGCATCTACTATTGGTAAGACCAATTTATCATTAATCTTCAATGCCTTGAACAAAAAAATGGTCAGCAAGAAAGTAAGCACATCTGCCAAAGGCAACGCCAACCATATCCCATTAACTCCCCAAAATTTGGGAAGGACAGAAATACTAATGGCCATAAATACAATTCCTCTACAAATTGAAATCGCATTAGCTAAACTAGCTCTATTCATTGCTTGTAAATAGGAGATATTCATAAAGTTGGCTCCTACAAAAACAACTGCACTTGTGTATAATAAAAGACCATTGGCAGTATAAGGAATAATTGCTTCCTCCCCAGTAAATACGCCAACAATATATTCAGCATAAAAGACAGTTAACAGCAACACGACAAGCGTCAATGTAAAAGCGACTTTTTGTCCATATCTATAGATCTCTATTACTCTCTTATATTCTTTTAAGCCAAAGTATTTACTTACAAGTGGTTGGATACCCTGAGCTAATCCGATAAAGAACATACGAGGAATCACAAAAACATAAGCGATAATCCCAAACGCAGCAACGCCAGTTTCTCCTTCTGTTTTGATCAACGCTAAATTGACTAAAACTGTAATTACCATTACAGCTGCTTCCAAGATAAAAGAAGAAAAACCAAGGCTACTGATTCTGTAGATCGATTTCCAATCGATGCCTTTTCCTTTTAATGTCAATTGAAAAGAAGATGTAAAGAAGTGAGTCACTAAGTATAAAGCAGAAACCACTTGTGCAATTGCAGTAGCATAGGCACCTCCTTTGATCCCCATATTCAATTGGAAGATAAAGAAGTAGTCCAAAATCACGTTGGTTACTGCACCGAGTACTAAAGAGTACATAGCCTTTTTAGGTGCATTATCATTTCTTACAAATGCATTGAGTGAAAAGGAAATCATCAAAAAGAATGCTGCTAACAGGCAAGGGTATAAATAATCCTTGACCAAAGGTAACAAACGGTCTGTAGCCCCAAATGCATAAAGTATTTCATTTGGGAATAAAAAAACGATACAAGCAACCACACCATATACAGCAAGGTTGAGTAATAATGTATAAGTAAAAATGCGGTTTTTCTTATCTTGTTCATGCGGATGAAGTGCCACCAATGTAGCCCCACCTACACCAAACATTAAACCCATTGCGGCTAACAGGTTGATCACTGGATACCCTACATTGACTGCAGCGATGGCTTCAGTTCCAATTCCTCTAGCGATAAAAATTCCATCTGCCACCACATATAATGAGTTGACAAGCATTCCTAATGCCGATGGCAAAGCAAAACGATAAAACTGCTTTCTGAATGCACTCTTAGTGTTCATAGAAGCTTTAGGTATTCCTACTGCACCTGTTGACATTTTTGTATTGATAAAATGGTTATTAAAGCAAAAATTTGAGATTTTAACGGGCTAAAATCAAAACCCTAACACTCTGATTTAAAGCTATTTTTGGTCTATTCTAGATTTTGATGGCGCGAATATAGGAGTTTTAAAATTACTGTCAATAGTTGGAAAAAATTTGACTGATCGGCTTAACTATTATTAGCTAAAGGAACAGTCTTATTCGGAGAAGAAGTACCCTATCAAAAAAATATTTAAGGAAAAGTGTGACTTTTAGAAAACCCTGCGAATAATAAGATAAACATTAAAAGTTCAGACCATGAAAACAATAAAATCACATTCAACTAAAACGAATTGAATGGAGACAAACAGAAAAAATAAATTCATATCGACAATCAATTCACACAAAAAAATCATTTACAAGATTGTGAATTCTTATTGTCAGGATATTGAAGATCGAAAAGATTTGGAGCAGGAAATCATCATTCAATTATGGAATGCTTTTGATAAGTATAACCCAGAATATAAATACTCTACTTGGATGTATCGGATTGCACTAAATGTAGCTATTTCATTTTACAGGAAGGAAAAGAAATGGCTAGCCAATAATGATTTTTCTAGCGTAGAATCTATTTACAATGTCGTTGATGAGAATGAAGACGAGACGGAGTTAGACAACAATATAAAGTTGTTACAACAATTCATTAATGATTTAGATGAATTAAATAAAGCTCTGATGCTGTTGTATTTGGAAGAGAAGTCGTACGTTGAAATCGCAGAGATTTTAGGTATCTCAAAAACTAATGTAGCGACAAAAATCAGTAGACTTAAATTAAAATTAAAGAAAGAGTTTCAAAAAAATAATAGATAATGGAAGATATAGAACTAAAAAAATTATTCGCCGCATACGATTCAAAGCTGGATAAAATGCTTCAGGTAAATGACGCTGTAATCGATTCATTGCCACTTGATAAATCTAAAAAAAATAGAGATCGTATCGTAAGATTTAGAAGTATTGAAGTAGCAACTTTTAGTATCATTGTGCTATTATTGGGCGGATATATTGCTAACCATTGGGGGCAAACACATTTAGTTATCAGCGGAATTATTGTACACCTATTTGCAATAGTTGCTCTTGTGGGAAGCATAGGCCAAGTTGTGCTCCTACGACAAATTGATTTCTCAAAACCTATTGTTGAAATCAGGAAAAAAACGGAGCTTGTTAATGCACATGGTTTATTATTTATAAAATTGATATTCCTTTCTACTCCTGTTTGGTGGGCTTATGCAATTGTAGGTATTAATGTCATCCTTGGAGTGGATCTATATCCTTATTTAGAGCCAGGTTTCGTACAAAGATATTTCATCGCCAATTTCCTTTTGGTTATCCCAATTGTATGGGCCTTTAATAAGTTATCACACAAAAATTTACATATTAAATGGGTAAGAACGACAATCAAAGTATTTACTGGCTCTAAAACAATGGAGGCTTTGGAAGCTATAAACGAAATTGAGGAGTTTGAGAAGTAAATATTTACATCTTACAGTGAAAAATAATGCTCCTTTTTTATGAATTGGGAGTTGAAATAGATTTATTTCCCCCTCATCAGCCCAGGACTTAAGTCCTGGGCTGATGAGGGAAAGTATTGTGTTAAGACTAACAAAGAATATAATCACAAATTATCCCTAAATTTGCCCTCACCACAACAAACTTATTTAACCACTAAAAAATATGTCAGGAATAAAAGCAATTCGTTTTATAGGTCTTCTAGAAGGGATCTCTTTCCTATTAATTCTGTTTGTTTCAATGCCATTGAAATACATTGCAGATATACATGAGCCAAATAAAATTATTGGAATGGGGCATGGCGTATTATTTATTCTATATGTAGCCATTGTCTTATACATTCACTTCACTATAAAATGGGGCTTCAAAAATAGTGCTTGGGCATTTGCAGCATCACTGATTCCATTTGGAACTTTTGTGGCAGATAAGAAGATATTTAAAGGTTATGATAACTAGACTTTGGTTATTCAAATCCAGCAAAAGTATAACAATAAAAAAATATCATAAGTCAGCATCATAAACTGACTTATGATATAACTAAAAATTACCAAGCGACTTCTTCGCCCATATGAATAAATTTACCGTTAAAGTCTGTTTCTTCTTCAAGAGAAAGACTTACTGATGTTTTCGCTCCATCTACTACTTCCATTGGTGCACCGTCTGTACCTAGATCAGTTTTTACCCATCCTGGGTGTGCTGAATTTACGTTGACATTTGTCCCTTCTAAAGCGGCTGCCAAATGAACAGTAAATGAATTAAGAGCGGCTTTTGAAGCATCATAAGCAAACGGTTTTACACTATAATAAGGAGATTCGGTATCGCTTTGTACGGTATTAGATCCCAAAATACTTGACAGGTTGACAACTCTTCCTGCATCACTTTTCTTCAGTAATGGTAACAATTCCTGTGTTAAATTCACTACACTGAAGAAATTGACATCAAATGTATTTTGTAAAGTACTTGAAGAAATATTTTCTGATGTGTTCGTTCCTAGTGGTTCATCTTGATGCATAATACCTGCATTATTCACCAAGATATCAAGCTTTCCATACTGACTTTCAATATAGCCTTTTAGCGTTTTGATTTCAGAGTTACTGGTCACTTCCAATTGGACTAATTCAACGTCCAAACCTTCAGATTTCAGCTTTTCTACTGCAGTCTCTCCTTTCGATTTATCTCTAGAAGCCATCAGTACTTTGATACCTTTTGCCCCTAATTGACGAGCAGTTTCAAAACCTAATCCTTTGTTCGCTCCTGTTACTAATGCTATTCTTTTCATTTTACTAAAGTTTAATATTTAAAGATTGAATGATGATGTAACAAATGTAGAGGGCTTGTGATATAAAATGAAATCGTTTAATTTTAGTCATGATATAAATAAATTAATATCACTATGATTAATTTAGAATGGTATAGAACTTTCAAAGCAGTATATAAACATCAGAGTTACTCTAAAGCTGCTGAAGAATTATTTTTAACGCAACCCACCGTCAGCAATCAAATGAATATGTTAGAGGCAGCAGTTGGGCATAAATTATTTACTAGAAAATCAAAAGGGGTTGTACCAACAGATCATGCGAAGTTTCTGAATAATTTGATTATTGAATCTTTAGATACGCTGGAAAAAGTTGAGGCAAGCTATAGCAAATCAGTCAAAAAAGAGGACAAACAATATATTTTCGGCCTTAACGAAAACCTTTATAAAAGCTTTGTTTCTAAAGACTTATTAGAAACTTTCAAGCACTTGACCGTACATTTTGAAGCTGATAATCAAAAGTTATTTGACATGGTCAATAATCAACAAATTGATGCAGCTATAATTAAAGAGGATATACAAACGTTTGATGTATTGTCTGAAAGAATTATGCAATCACAATTAATCGTAGTTGGACACCCAAATATTGATACCCATAACCTCAAAGATTTCATTCGTAAAAATGAATTGAACAAAATTCAAAAGTGGTTAGAAGGCCAAGTTTGGTTTTCACACATGTCTACAAATCCATTTATTAAGTTGTTATGGATGCATTGCTTTAACAAAAAGCGACCGAAGATTTTCACAAACTATATCATCCCAAATGAATATTTCATGTTACAAGAATTAACTGAAGTCGAAGGGGTCGCTGTAACATTAAAACATAATGCTCAAGAATTTTTAGATCAGAAACAACTACAATTAATTTGGGAACCCAATGATTATCCAATCAGAGATTACTATCTAATTGCACATAAAAAACAAGAACCTTTCTTTACTATTTTGAAGTCTATTTTTCAGAAATGATTTTTTGATGGGGATAGAATAAAATCAGCATCGTCTTTTTCCCTTCAAGACAACATTTTGTAGGCATGAGTACTGACCCGAGTTACGCTACTCATTTTTACGATAGACAAGCTGCTTTGAAATAAGGTTTTGTGAAGCTGGTGATGGAATGGGATGAATAATAATCTTTTATTCTTTACTGTTTTAATAGAATGATAGTGTACAGTAATAATCGTTAGTGTAATACTTTTTATCTATTTTTTGTATTGCGAAGATATTTTTGTTTTATTAATGATATTGGGGTAAATTTAGAGAACCTTACAGCATTCTAAGACCACTCATTTATAATAGAACATTACAATGAATCTAGAAATCATAATTTCAATTATTGCTTTGATTTTTTCAATAGGAAGTAGTTTTGCCTATTGGTTTTTACGTAACGAAAGTAATACAATTGCTAAAAGTGTAAAAGAATTACAAGATGAAAGAAATCAAATCATGAAAATGGGTATTGATCAACAAGAAAGAGTTGTCAATCTAGATGAAAAAAAATATGAAAATGAAAAAGATGATAGGTTTAATGCAGAAATTGATAGATTCATGAATGATATAGATCAACATGATGATATTAATATTAAAACATATACAATCATAGTAACGGTTCAAAATGCTATGACCTTAGTCAAAGTAAGAACTAATGGTAATTATAAAATTGATCCTATTATTTCTAGATTATGGTGTGAATTAGGAACTAGATGCATGAAATCAAAAATACCAATTCTAACCAACTTAGGTAAAACATTATATTCAAAAAGTGTTGGTTACTCTACAGGTGAGTATATGTCTGATACAACTTTTAAGGTAATTCAAGAACAAATTAATGGTATATCTTCTTACTTAAAAAGTAATAGTTCACGAAGACAATTAATAGATGCTATTGAATTAAGTAAAAGTATTGAACTAGAAAATAAGAATACATTAAGTATAAAATATGAAGTAGATAAAAAGTCAGGTATTATAAAAAAAAATTATATAATCTGAGAAATAGTAACCAAAGGTAATACAGCTCCTTCATAGAAGTGTGAAAATTTATCCAACATTAAAAATATTGTTTGATTTTAATTGTGAATATAATCTTCCGGTTATTTTATTTTTTCAAGTTAATGAAAACAGTGTTATTGATTATAAATTTATAGAGTTAACAGAACAAAAAATTGAAAATTCATTTCTAGAAATAAAAAGTTATTACAACTCAGCAGTTAAAAGATTAAAAATGATATAAGAAGAAAATTACAATAATGCACAACCAATTTTTTCAACATTAACATCTGGAATTGAAGGTGAAGAATTTTTTCAAAAGATGAAAATAATCACAAAATCCTTTCCTGTTCAACTCTTATTCAGTTTTCTAATTGGCAAAATATAAACTATTACTAATACTATTCTTATGAATATTAACAAAGCTATTACTTACAGTCTTTTATCGCATATTCGATCTAATTCAACCTTAATCCAAGGTCCTCTTGATATATTTGTCCCCTTAATTAAAAGGGTATTATCAAAAATGAATGAGGATGGAATATTTAGTGGGAAAAGTATTATTGAAATAAAAACATATTCTGACAGGCTATATTCTTTTGACTTTCCATTACCTGTAATAGAAAACATATTAAGGATAATTGAAAAAGAAGTAAATATAGATGGAGAAATAAAATTCTCATTTTACCAAGATAAAGCTTTTGAAATTAATCAATATGTTTTTACTGAATTTGAAGAAGAAATAAGAAATCATAAACAAGAAGTTAAAAGTTTAGAAAAACTTTTTAAAGATTTCTGTGATTCTTCAGGATTTGAAGAGTATAAAAACAAATCTATTTTTGATTTTATAGAAAAGAGCAAATTAGATTTATCTAAATATTTAGCAAATAAGGATTCTGATATAAGGGATAATTTTTCTATTGAAGCTCAATTCATAGATTATTTTAGATCAATTACTCCCGTTTACAACCTTATAAAAAAAATTTTTTTAGGGTCAATAATTTCTGGTTATATTGAATATCATACTTCTGAAGCATCTGTAAAGGTTGAACTTTTATTAGATACTAATTTTATAATTGCTGCATTAGACCTTAATACTTCAGAATCTACTCATACATGCACTACATTATTAAAAATAGCCAAAGATCAAGGTTATATATGTAAGGTTATGAACATAACCATTGATGAAATTACAAACTTATTAAAGGCTAAAGCAAATAACTTTAATAGTAGTTTTTTACAAAAAGTTGTATATCCTGAAGATATATATAATGCCTGTGAAAGAAGAAAATTAAATAAAGCTGACATTGAATTAATTATTGACAATTTAGAGGATGAGATAAGAAAACTTGGTATAGATGTAATATATGATACCTCTAAAATTCAAAACAAAGCGAAATACACTAATGAATATTTCACATTAATAGAGCATAGAAATACTAAAAAAGCTGCACTACATGATGCTACAGCTCTAGTCTATGTAAGAGAAAAAAGAGGAAAAAAGATTTATGAATTTGACAAGGTAAATTGTTGGTTTGTAAACAATTCTATTTCACGTGAAGGAGAAAGTGGTTATATAATTAACGGACAACAACCTGAAACTATTAAAGCTGATGATTTATTAAATATATTATGGCTAAGTAACCCTCAATCCTCAATAGATATTAGTGACGATGAGTTGTCAGATATAGGTTTATCTTCTTTAATATCATTAGCCTTAAATAAAGAATTACCAGCCACTTCAGTAATTAGAGAATTAGATGATAATATTCATAAATACTCATCATCTGAAATTTCGGATAACGACATCTTAAGAATTGCAACTCGAATTACTAGTAAACAATTAAAAGATATCGAATCAGTTAATACATTAGCAAGTGATAATAAAGAAGAATTTGTTCGCAGACTTAAAGAAGAAGCTAAAAAGCAACAAATAATAGATAATAAAAGGTTTAAAATGCTTGAAGCATCAGTAAATGAATTAGCTCAAAAAGCTGAACATTTTTACAATGCCAAAGAAAAAATAGAAAAAAATGATCAACTAAAAGATGATGAATTAAAAAAATTAAGGGCTAAAACTAGAGAACAAGAAATAAAGAAAGAAAAAGAGAAGAAAAAATTAGAGAAATTAGAAGCAGAAACTAGTGAATATCAAAAAAACAACAATATTCTTGAAAAGGCATTACTAGATGAACAAAATAAAGTAATAAAAATTAAACGAAAAGATTTTATTCATAAAGAGTTAATGAAATGGCGTTTAAAAAGTTGGGGTGAATTTTTATTATTAGTAGGTATCGTTCTTAGCTGGTTTTTATATTTATTTTGGACTTCTGACTTTAGCCTAGATAAAGTTCAAACTGATATCTTAGAAATAAAAGCTAATTTTTGGATAAGTATTATTATGTCAATTTTTGGATTTATACTCACAAAAATTACCATTCCAACTTTATATGGTAAATATAGAAATCATTCAAACATTGAAAACTTCAAAAAAAATTTAGAAATTCCTGAGGATTGTAAAGATTTAAAAGAAGTTAAAATAAATTTAAAAAACCTAGCTTAGTAAACAAAAGACCCCATAACCAAAAGCTATGGGGTCAATCAGAATAAATAAGATATGAATGAACAGCGAAGTGTGATGCCTAATATTTCACACTTGCTGCTTTGAATTTGCCGTCGATTTGTACGCCTTGCATTTCTAAGTATTGCAATCTGTACAAGTACGCAGCGCCGTTGAACAATGCATGAGCAACGTCTACTGCTTTACGGTTTTCCCAGTTTTCAAGAGGAGTACCTTTTACCCACTCGTTGAATGCACCCATTGCAGGACCACACCAGATTTGGTAATCCAACTCTCTACCTTTCACACCACGGTTAGCCCATGAAGAAGAAAGACCTAAGTACCAACGGAAGATCAATGCCATCTTACGCTTTGGATTGTTTTCTGATCTTGTGATTTGCTCTGGATCACGCTCTTGGAAAAACTCAATACACATCTTCCAGATGTTCTCTAATGAATCTTGGAAGACTGTCTTTTCTAACGTTGTACGCTCTTTTTCAGGAATCGCATCGATACCGTCATAAGCGATGTACGTATCATATAATTTTTGTGCTCTTAAAGCGAACAATGTTCCCTTCTTCAACACTTGTAATTTCACTCCTAACTCAAACATATCCGATGCTGGCGCCATCATGATATCTGTCATTCCCGCTTGTGCTAACACCTTACGAGAGTGGTCTGATGCACCTGACTCTAAACATGCTTGGTTGATTGAACCTGTTACTACAAACGCCGCACCCATAGCGAAAGCCGCTAATACCGATTGAGGCGTTGAGATACCACCTGCTGCACCTACACGTACTTGCTCAGGGTAGTTCAATTCTTCTTGGATTCTGTTTCTTAACAATAACACTGAAGGTAATAATGATACCAACGGTCTATTGTCTGTATGTCCACCCGAATCCGCTTCTACAGTGATGTCGTCTGCCATTGGAACTGATAACGCCAATGTTGCTTGCTCAGCAGTAATCTGACCTTCTTCTACCAACTTGTCTAAGATCGACTTTGGTGCTGGACGCATGAATTTCTCCGCTACTTCTAAACGAGATACTTTTGCGATGATCTTGTTTTCCATATGGATCGATCCATCCGCATTTTTGCGTAACCCTGCCGCTCTGAACTTCACTACAAATGGTGTTAAGTCCATAAATGCAGACGCTTCAATCACTTTTACTCCACGCTTTAAGAACAACTCACAAGCTTCACGCTCTAAGGCCACCTCATTTGGTGAGTGAATTAAGTTGAATGCATACGGTCCGTTTGGTAATGCCGCTTGAATCTTATCGATTGCCTGCTCAATTCTTGCAGGAATCAATCCACCTGCACCAAATGAACATAACATACCTGCTTTACCTAAAGCAATCACTAGGTCTTCCGAAGAAATACCATTCGCCATTGCACCGCCCATATAGTTATATTTCAAACCATACGCTGCTCTGAATGAAGGATCACCCAATGCTTCTGGAGCATAAGCTGGAATGTTCGCTAATAATTCAGCAGACTGTAAATCCGATGAAGTGGCTGTTCCCATTCCATCCGCTACACCTACTGTACCTTCTTGGTTTCTGATCACAAAAAGCTGTTTGTCTAATTTCTCAAACTGCTGCTTGATCTCCTCCGTTGTATATTTTGCAAAGCTTGAAGCACCAAACCACTTTGAAGTAGATTTAGCTGTCGATTTTAAGCCGCTATTTTTAATCAATGTTGTATTCATCTTGTTTGAATGAATAATTAAGTGTTATCAAAATGTTTCAAGTGTTAAGCGTTAGCGTCACTTGGAACTAAGTCATTGGCGAAGTCTCCTGACTTCGAAGTAAACCAAAGTCGGGTTCGATATATACCCCACGACTGAAGTCGTGGGCTGGTAATATTTCTACCTATAAAGACTAAAGTCTTCATCGGTTCTTACATCTCATAAAACATCTCGACTTCAGTCGATAATGTTTTCCTATATCACTAGCCCATGACTTCAGTCATGGGTAACCCAATTTTGAATCTATTCGATTCAGAAATTAGCTGATCACTAATGAAAGGTCAGTAATTTCATAGATTCTTAAATCACCTTTCCAAAGGTTCGCATCTACAAGGATTACGACTTTACCGTTTTCCTTTGTTACTTCTTTGATATGGCAATCAAGGTTCATTGTTGGGTCACCTTGAAGGATTTGACCTCTATATTTCCAAACTGTTTTGTTTGGTGCATGGTGGTTGAAACCAACGTTTGTCATGCCTTCACCTAAGTTGTTTTGCAACGCCCAAACTTGAACTGCTTGGTGGATTGCTTCAACACCTAATGAACCTGGCATTACAGGATCTTGGTAGAAGTGACAAGTGAAGAACCAATCATAGTTATGGATGGCACGAGTGGCATGGATATAACCTTTGCCATACTTACCACCTTCTTTGATGATCGTTGCACTATCTAACAAGTTCAACTGATCTTCTGCCAAGTGTAATCTTGGAGAAGCTGGGTTGGTCGACTTGTACAACTTCATTTTACCGAACAATGAATCTAAGTTGAAAGTGATAGCATTCTTCTTGTCGTAATCCGTCACGTCTTTCCATGCTGCTACTTTTTCACCTGAGTCAAGACCTGCTTGGCTAGAAAGGTCAGCTACTGTAAAGAATCCGAATGAAGATTGACCTACATAGAATACTGTACCATCTACTGAAAGTTCGAATGTATAACGTTGTAATACTGTACCTGCAAGGTTTGTATGTGACGTCATTACTACTTTATTTGTAATCGTTTTTCCTCTTAGATCAATGTCAACTAACATCTCACCATCACCGTCAAGGTTACGGAAGAATAAGTCTTTGTCTGGCACTGATAAAGTAGAACCTAAGTAAGCACCTAAGAAACCACATGGTTGTAAGGCTACTTCCATCAATACTGAATAAGGCATTACTGGTGAAGCATTTTGCTTAAAGTACCATGCGTCTACAGGAACATCATATTCAGAGATGATTGTAGGGTTGTTACTAAAGTCATGTCTCTCATTGCTGATTGATAAAACTCTAGAGATTACTTGTAGGTCAGTGTTTGGCTGACGCGATAACGAACGTCCTTCGAATACTTTGTACTCATCACCGAAACACTTGTAAACTGGACCTAATGCGAATTGAGTGATATCACCTTCGTCTAATAGAACTGGCTTGTTCACTGGCTTCACATACACACCATGATTAGTGTTCGCTAAGTCCTTTTTATATTGAGGGTTGTCTTTTTCTTGTAAACGAAGACCTAAGTTTTCAAAGTATACAGACGACAATCCGTCATAGATAATTTCTAAATCAGCTACTACGTATGGCTCAGGAACTAAACCTACTTCCTTCACATCCATACGGTAAATTAGCTTACCATCTTTGGCATTTACCTCTTTACGACATCTTACTTTTTGAGGGATGTCTAATACAGGTTGGAAACGAGCATCTTTAGTTAAACGCTGCATACCCATGTATAACATTAAGAAACGTAATAACTGTCCACCGCCTTCAGCTTGTAATGAACCTGCTAAAACTTCGTCATCTCTGAAGTGACAAGGGAAGTACCAATCGTCTGCCTTCAAGTCTTTCTCAGCTTCAATCCATCCTAGACCAGCATGACCACCTTTGATATCTAACTTAGTGATACGGTCTAACATTAAGATGTCTTTTGGAGGAAGACGTAATGATTTGTTTCTACCTAATGTATTGTAATCCGAACCAAATACACCTTCTAAATCACCTTGAGTTAACGCTAAAAGCTCCTCTTGGTTGAAAGTAGTTTTATCACAGTGTAATAATGGCTCAAAGAATTGCTTCTTACGGTTGTTTCTTTCTTCTAATTCCTCTGGCTTGTATACTACACCTTGACCTTCTGCAAGGTCTGCTTCGTTGAAGAAACCAGCACAACCACCACGCATTTTCAGCACCATTCTGTCCTCAACATAGCAGTCGTAACGGAAGAAGAATAAAAGGTTGTTACCATTACGTACATAGCTATCAATGCTGATGTCATAACGTAACGTTTGTCCTTCGAAAGGAAGATCATCCAAGAAAGTAAGAGTACAGTCTAATAGACGGTATTTGTACTCACCTTTGTTTTGGAAGTCAATCCCTAAATATGAAATTAATAATAAGTCACACTGACCTGACTCTACCGCTACAGCCCAAGGAATTTGTCCGTCAGTTGCGAACCAAGAGTTGTAAGGGATATCGTACTCTGTTGTTAAGCTTGAAGACTTGTACTCATTTGTCTTAGCATTCAATTTCGTTACACGGCTCACCAATAAGTATGGAGGCATTGGTAACATTACACGACAAGGGTAAGTGTCGATGATAGAGTACTCAGGACCGAATACATCTGAGATTTTACCAGTAGCAAAAGTCAATAGATCTTGTTCGTTCCAGATCGCATCTTTCTTGCTTGCTTTGTAATCAGGTGCATCGAAATCATAAAGCGCTAAGCCATTCTCAGCAATCTTTTGTTTCACCTTATTTTCAATCACATCTAAGGCTGAATTCTTATCCATATCTTTGGTTGTTGTTTGTTCTTCTTCTTTTTCTGATAAAGCAAACATGTCAAACTCTTCTCCTGCTATTACAGGCTCTGTTGTGTTGACTCTGTTTGTAGAATTAATGAAGGCTGCTTTGTTTTCCGCAGTAAATGCGAATTCTTCAAAACGGTTACCTCCAGTATGTAATGTTTTATAGATTTTCTTTCTTTGAATACCTTTCGCAGAAGTCTTTGCAATGATAGCTCCTAAGTCCAGTTCAACACCCTGACCTAATAACTGAGCCACCATTCCCATAAAGCTCTTTAAAGAATCAGAACCCTTACGGTCTGTTGCAATCGTTGCAAACTCCTCACCTTTCAAGATCTCACCGATCCATCTAGAAAGCGTTGCATTCGCTCCTACTTCAATAAACAATTTGTGACCATCTTCTTTCATGCTTCTGATCAGCTTTGGAAGATTCACTTCCTCACAGCATACATCTTTCGCATTCTTAGCGATGTCATCCTCATTTAAAGCTAAAGGCTTTTGTGTTACACCAGAGTATACCGTCTGTGGAATCGCCTTCTGTAATGGAAGGTGATGCATAGTGATAAACTCTTCCGTTACGCGACTGATAAACGGATGATGTACACAGTTGTTGATGGTTAATGTCACCGATGAAAGAGCATGCTTCTGCATAATTTCTTCCAAGATGTCATTATCACCAGACATGATGATTTCAGAATCTGTGTTGATGAATGTCAAGTACACTCTTTCGTACTTTCCTTCTACTTCACCTCTGAACCAATCTTCTAAAGTAGCATACCCTAAAGTTTTAGCATTTAAGGTAATCAAACGGCTTCTCCATTTCGATTTTGCAGTGGCAGCATCCATGCCCCATTCTTCACCAAGAATAGTCATATCACCACCTACAATTTCAGAGAAGATATTCGACTCTAAGAATTTCTCATCAACTAAATGAGCATCCCAGAAACCTTGAGAATACCATAAACTTGAAGTCTCGCCCATGCTGTAACCCGCTAACGAGTCTGCTTTCACTTTTAATACATCTTGTAAAAGTGTAGTGTAAGCTGAAGCAAAGGCAACACCGATCGCCATTACTGGAAGTGCATTTGTACCAAGATTTTCCTCTTGTTTTTTCACTTCTTCAGCCGTTGGCTTTTTCAATGTTCTAGGGTATAAATATTCTGTAAAGAACGCTCTGTTCGGGTGATTTACAGAATTTTTGATGTGATCATACAAGCTAGGGAACATCTGTAATAAAGAAGCTCCAAAACCTTGGTATGCCGCACCAGAACCAGGGTACATCATGGCTACTTTACCATCCTTCGCAATTGGGTTAGGATTGTAGTAGCTACCCGTTGGCATTTGTAAAGCTTTCTTTCCTTTGTAAGCATCTTTCATATGTGCTTGGAAGAACGCTACATCACGCA
Source organism: Flammeovirga agarivorans (assembly GCF_012641475.1). Taxonomy (NCBI): domain Bacteria; kingdom Pseudomonadati; phylum Bacteroidota; class Cytophagia; order Cytophagales; family Flammeovirgaceae; genus Flammeovirga; species Flammeovirga agarivorans. The sequence continues at coordinate 859,921 of NZ_JABAIL010000002.1, forward strand.
TTAATTCTTTTTCGTTTTTCGCAACGAAAATAGGCTTAATTGGTGCTGCAGGGTTAAATGCTTCACAAAGTTTGTCTGATGTTTCATTGAAACCTAACGTTTCTACATCAGTCAAAATACCTAAAAGTTGTTCGTTAATTCCTGCAGGTCTTTCAATAGAAAGTGGGAATAAACGCTCTCCTCCTTTGGCTAAGTAAGGGCTACGATCATCTAACTTCGGATGAGAAGCTTCAGACATTAAAACATGTGCCGAAGAACCATCTGTCGCTAGACCTGAAATCGCCGCTCTTAATGTATCTTTTCCTTCTTCGATTACCCAAGGTGATGAAACCTGAGGAACGTAGAAAGGTGTGTTTTTAAATTTCTCCTCAAACTTAGGACCCGACCACTGTGGAGTAGCAGGAATAAATCTGTGGTATAAAGCTAAAGCTGAACGAATGATAGAAGCGATACCCGAAGCAGAGAATGTATGACCTACAGTTGCTTTCGCAGAACCTAAGGCACAAGTTAATTTCTCTTCTTTTGATTGGTACACTGAAGTTAAACCTTCAATTTCCGCTTTATCTTCAGAAGCAATACCTGATGCTGATACTTCTAATAATCCGATATCAGAAGCATCCAAACCATTACTTTGTAATAACTCTTCTGCACCCTTCGCTACTGCTTGACTGTTGATTTCACCATTCAATGAAGATAAGTCAGATTGTACAATCGCTACATCATCAATTTGAGCATACACGCGATCATTTTTCGCATCTTCCGCTCTCTTGATTACAATTGCACCTGCACCTTCACCAATGTTCCATCCATTCGTTTCTGTATTCCAACCGAATGAAGTATCTCCTGTATTTACAGGATTTAAAACATGACGGCTCAATACACCTTCCATACTTCCAGCTAAGTCGATCGCACCTACCACTACGGCATCCACTTCACCTAAAGCCAACATATTTCTCGCTACGTCCAATGCTTTATATACTGCATTTTCGTTCGATGAAATAGTGAATGAAGGACCAGTAAAATCCCAAAGTGCAGAAACTCTACTCGAAATAATGTTACCGATAAAACCAGTATGTTCCGATGGAGAGTGATCTTCGAAAGCTTGGAATACAGAGTTCTTTAAAACATCAGAAAGTGAATCTTTCTTCTGCACATCCATGTCTAGACCTGCCATTTCTAATGCTTTCTCTACTTGCCAAATTAGATCCCAACGTCCCATACGGTGATGGATTTCTAATTCAGATTCCATTGCTGTCAATACGGCAATGTTTGCTCCCTTACCTTCCAGCTCTTTTAAGCCTGCATCATGCAATGCTCTATCAGCTACAGTAAGCATTAAAGTCTGCTGTAACGTTAAACGTTCTGCTTCTTTCGGTTGGATTTTGAAACGAAGAATATCTAAGTCAAATTCTTCCAACCACGCTCCTTTCAAGCGTTTTATATCTTCTAACCCAAGCCCTTTCTTCAAAGTCTCCAACTCTTCCATTCCTTTCCAACGGTTAGCCGGTAAGTTTTTGAAGAATTGTTGACCCTGATAAAGAGATAAATAAAAATCTTCCAAGCTGGCACATCCACCGAAGTGAAGATCCATACCAACAATTGAAAGAGGTTGTTTGGGTGATGTAATCTGTTCTTTTGCTACCTCTACTTTCTCATCGTAAGCCGATAAGATCATATGGGCATTGGTACCACCAAAACCGAAAGCATTAATACCTGCATGTGGTTGCTCTCCTTTTAATGGCCACTCTTTATTTTCTAACATCATTTGGTCTCTTCCTACCTTCTGATCGTTAGAATGTACAGCACCATCAATTTTGATAGTCGCTGGAATAAACTTCTTTTGCATGGCAAGGATCACCTTCAACATACCCGTCATACCGGCAGCTGTTAGCAAGTGTCCCATGTTTGATTTTACAGACCCTAAGAATGGAGGTCTTACTTCTTCTTGTGCAAAGAAATCACTAATTGAATTGATCTCCGTCGTATCACCAAGAGGCGTACCTGTTGCATGACATTCTAAGTAATCAATTTCAGCTGGTGTTAGGTCAGTTCCTTTGTAAGCTCTCTCGAAAGAAAGTTTTTGTCCTTTAGGGTTTGGACTTAAAAGGAATTTACCTTTACCATCATTCGATAAACCAACACCATCGATAACGGCTAAAATCTTATCACCGTCTCTTTTTGCATCGCTTAATCGCTTTAATACAACCATACCTGCACCTTCAGATGAAGTCAATCCTCCGGATGTATTATCCAAAGGAGCTGACTTCTCATTCATGCGGGCATACGCATGGAAATAAGAGAACCCCATGTGAATAAACAATGGATCGGCACCACTTACAGCACCCGCTAACATCATGTCAGCTTTACCCAATTGTAATTCATCAATTGCTAATTTAATTGCATATAAACTAGAGGCACAAGCAGCGTCTAATGAATAGTTGGTCGAAGTCAATCCTACCGCTTGAGCGATCAAGGCAGAAGGTGAATTCGTCAATAATGTCTCATGAATATTTGCATCGTAGTTCGTATTTGCGAAAGGAACTTTTACTTCCTCTCCTGTTAATTCAGTGAATACTTTCCCTGCCATATCAGCATATATAGGCGAGAAGATTTGACGGGAACGACGCGTAGGGAAAGACAAGTTACCCACAATAACACCACAGTTTTTATCCTGTGTGTTTTGCCAGTAACCACTATCTTTTAAAGCTTGTTGAGCTACATATAATGACCATTTGAATTGATCATCTTGTTTAGCTAGTAAGTTTTTCTGGATTTTATAGTCTGATGGGTCAAATTCGAAATCACGAACATAACCACCACGAATCGCATAACATTTATCCAGTTTACCTTTTTCTGTATGATAAAGTCGCAAGGGATCTTGTCCAAACGTCTTTTCATCAGATAAAGTTACGAGGTCTTTGTTATCAAGTAGGTTGTTCCAGAATCCATCTAGTGTGGATGAACCTGGGAATAAACCTCCCATACCAATGACCGCTATTTTGTCTTTTTTACTCATTCTATATCTTATTTTCTTCTTTCTCTTTTTATGAGATTAGAAGTTTAATTGGTAGGTTATCTCCATCAATATTTCAAGTGTTAAGCGTGAGCGTCACTTGGAACTTATCATTGGCGAAGTCTCCCGACTTCGAACATAATCACTACATCTTTATCCATTTCGAAGTCAGGAGACTTCGTCAATGTGTCATCACAAGTGACGCCTTTCGGCTTAACACTTGCGATATAAGATGAAGTTATTACTCCTTCCTACTTTCAATTTTGGTGTCTAAGATTTTCACTTAGACAAATGATTCAGCTTTTCAACTTTATCACTTAGATGACTCAGGTCTAACGAAAGACCTGAACCATTATAGTTACTGGCTCAAGCGTTAAAACTTGAACCAGATTTTGTTTGATGTGTGTGGCCTTACGACCAAGTTAATTCACGGCTGATTGTCATTGCCGCTCCGTAACTTTTCATATAAACTTTTCCAGTTTCAGCATCATAAGCTGTGATATCTGAAACCATTGAGAAGTCATCTGCTTTTTTCACCTCGATCTTCACATAGAATGGCTTACCGAAAGGTAAAGCGTCGAAGATCTCAACGTAATCAGTGCTTAATGGTAAGCTTGCTGCACCGTGGAAGCGACGTACCCAAACGACTGCTCCTTGATACATGATATCCATTAAGTAAGGATTTACCTTTTTCACTGGCACTTGACCTTGGCGTTCTTCAGTGACACCTTCATGCTCACATTTGAACAACATGCTGTTTTCGTTCATCTCAAGAATAGACTTGATACCGTTGAAATCAGCTCCATGGAAAAGTGTTCCGTCTGTATATACTGAAGTTGCATCCGCTACCGCTGGTGTAATTGAACCGTTAGGTAATTCCATCACTGGTGCTTCAACAGGCTCAGAAGTTAAGGTGATCTGTGTTTGGTAATGGTTCAGCGGAAGTTTACCTCCATTTTCACTAGAAACGTTCACTGTCAACGTTACAGTATTTTCTGATTTTGACGTTTCTGTTACTTTAATTGTGTAGTCTTCCGCCTGAGTACCATCAAATACGATTCCTTTGAAAAGTTTAGCGTTATCTACTCTTAGCACATTGAAACCAGGATATAAATCCGTCGCTGTTTGTACCATCCAAGTAGAAGCGTTTACGATTGGTAATACTGCATTACCTTGGATCATATGATGTTGAAGGAAAGGATTCTTCTCTTCTGTCATATTTCTCTTGATCGTAAAACTTTTCAAATCACCTGAAATATCTGCTTTTGCAAGTGGCAAAGTACCACCTAAAATCACTTGAGGTTGTGCTTTAAAAGCATCACTTAATTGATCCACCATTGCTACAGGACCTTCATCAGAAGGAACTAGAGAAACACCATGCGCTTCGAATAATTTCTTTAATTCTCCGCTTACCATACCTGCATCCCATGCACCCCAGTTGATAGAAGCAACATGTACGTCTGGATGGTTTTTCTTGAATAAGTGTGCTACTCTGTTCAATACCTCGTTGGCAATTGCATAGTCTGTTTGACCAACGTTACCGTAGAAACCGGCTACAGAAGAGAACAATACAACGTGTTGGATATCGTGGATACTACCAGCGGCTACCGCTGCTAATAAACCAGAGATCTTCACATCATAAACGTTATCGAAGTCTGTTGCTGTTTTATTTTCTATCAGTTTGTCTGCTAAACGACCTGCACCGTGGATGATTCCTGTAATGGCACCTGTTTTCGCAACGATTGGCGCTACAGCTGCTTTTAATTTTTCAGCATCTGTAACATCTGCCGCAGTGTAATGTGCTTCCGCTCCAACACTTTGAATGTACGCTAAGTTCTCTTGGATTTCTCTTTGAGAAAGTACCGCACCTACCATTCTGTTCACTGTCTTAGGAAGTGGTTTCTCACCGCTTTCCTTCAAGAACATCATAGCATTTCTTTTCAAGATTGGTTCTTCTGCTACACCTTGTGCCCATGTTGGCTCTTCTGTAGTCAATGCCGAACGACCTACTAAGATAAACTTAGACTTGTACGTTTTCGCCATTGCTCTAACACAATCCGCCGTTACACCTTTGGCACCACCTGTTACTAAGAATACGTTTTGAGAAGTGATTCCAGAAGTACGAACTGTACCTGCTGTATGTGCTTGCTCAACTGCTGCAAGAGTGAAACGTTTTCCTTCATCGTTGTAAGAAGTTTCAGTAGTAGAAACGTCAGCGTCATTTAATTCCGCTACGATTTTCTTCGCTGCAACTTCCGCCTTCAATTGAGGAGAAAGGTCTACACCTCTACAGAATACGTTTGTCCATTCTAAGTTTAATGATTTCGTTAATCCGAAGTATCCACCTCCGATTACTGAAACATTACCAGGGTTCTTCGTTCCGAAAGCACCTTCTAAACGTGTTACCGTCATGAATGAAGCTCTAGTTGATTTAGAAGCATATTCATTTAAAGTAGGTTTTAAGTGCTTCGCCAATAAGTAAGCCGCTTTCAACAATTCTTTTTCCTTGTCGAAGTGCATACCCCATTGACCTAACGGGAATCTAAAGTGAGGATGTACATTAATAAATTGATCTACTCCACCGATTTGTGCTAATGCTGCTTTGATCGCATCATCAGAAATTTCAGCTAGAGCAATCTCCTTTACCTCGTTTGGTAAAGTCACTGCTGATTGACGAACCAATGAAGCTGGCATTGTCAATACAGCTACTTTTCTTCCTTCAGCCAATAATTCTTGAGCTAAAGAAACTGTTAATCCCGAGCCATCATTTGTAATGACTGTCCATGCATCTGCATTTTTCTCGATCACCAATTGATCTGGCTCGGGAATATATTTCAAGGCAACTGAATAACGAGCTACTCGATCATAGTTTCCTGAAAGGAATGAAGTATGATCTTCTGCTACTGTTGTTTCAGCTACTTCATTAGTAGACTTTTTTTTTTCGATTGACGAATTAGTATTCGCCTCTACACTGGGGGTGGACGCTCCCGCCTTCGATGAGATATACTCAGCAATCTGAGCTAGCGTTCTCAACTCGGCTAATTCTTGTGGATCTACACCTTGAACTGATGGATTTGCTTCAGTCATTGCACCGAAGATCTCAACACGCTTGATTGAGTCAATTCCTAAATCAGCTTCCATATCCATTCCCATTTCTAACATCTCTGCTGGGTAACCTGTCTTCTCTGCAATTACTTCTAAAAGTGATGCTTCGATTTCTGCATTTGTTACGCCACCTTGAGCTGGTGCTGCTGCTACTGGAGCCGCCGCTGGTGCAGGAGCTGCTGCCGGTGCTGATGTTGCACCTGCTTTACCTGAAATGTATTCAGCAATTTGAGCTAATGTTCTTAACTCTGCTAATTCTTGTGGGTCTACTCCTTGAACTGATGGATTTGCCTCTGTCATCGCACCGAAGATTTCAACACGCTTGATAGAATCAATTCCTAAATCAGCTTCCATATCCATACCCATCTCTAACATCTCTGCTGGGTAACCTGTCTTCTCTGCGATTACTTCTAAAAGTGATGCTTCGATTTCTGCATTTGTTACACCACCTTGAGCTGATGGAGCTGCAGTTTCTTGAGCCGGTGCTGCTGCTACTGGAGCCGCCGTTGGTGCAGGAGCTGCTGCCGGTGCTGATGTTGCACCTGCTTTTCCTGAAATATATTCAGCAATTTGAGCTAATGTTCTTAACTCTGCTAATTCTTGTGGATCTACTCCTTGAACTGATGGATTAGCCTCAGTCATCGCACCGAAGATCTCAACACGCTTGATTGAGTCAATTCCTAAATCAGCTTCCATATCCATACCCATTTCTAACATCTCTGCTGGGTAACCTGTTTTCTCAGCGATTACTTCTAAAAGTGATGCTTCGATTTCTGCATTTGTTACGCCACCTTGAGCTGCTGGAGCTGCAGTTTCTTGAACCGGTACTGCTGCTACTGGAGCCGCTGCTGGTGCAGGAGCTGCCGCTGGTGCTGAAGTTGCACCTGCTTTTCCTGAAATGTATTCAGCGATTTGAGCTAATGTTCTTAACTCTGCTAATTCTTGTGGATCTACTCCTTGAACTGATGGGTTAGCCTCTGTCATCGCACCGAAGATTTCAACACGCTTGATTGAGTCAATTCCTAAATCAGCTTCCATGTCCATTCCCATTTCTAACATCTCTGATGGGTAACCAGTTTTCTCAGCGATTACTTCTAAAAGTGATGCTTCGATTTCTGCGTTGGTTACGCCACCTTGAGCTGCTGGAGCTGCAGTTTCTTGAACTGGAGCCGCTGCTGGTGCAGGGGCTGCTGCTGGTGCTGAAGTTGCACCTGCTTTTCCTGAAATGTATTCAGCAATTTGAGCTAATGTTCTTAACTCTGCTAATTCTTGTGGATCTACTCCTTGAACTGATGGGTTAGCCTCAGTCATCGCACCGAAAATTTCAACACGCTTAATTGAGTCAATTCCTAAATCAGCTTCCATGTCCATGCCCATTTCTAACATTTCTGATGGGTAACCAGTTTTCTCAGCGATTACTTCTAAAAGTGATGCTTCGATTTCTGCGTTTGTTACACCACCTTGAGCTGGTGCTGCAGTTTCTTGAACTGGTGCTGCTGCTACTGGAGCCGCTGCTGGTGCAGGAGCTACCGCTGGAGCTGAAGTTGCACCTGCTTTTCCTGAAATATATTCAGCAATTTGAGCTAATGTTCTTAACTCTGCTAATTCTTGTGGATCTACTCCTTGAACTGATGGGTTAGCCTCAGTCATCGCACCGAAGATTTCAACACGTTTGATTGAGTCAATTCCTAAGTCAGCTTCCATATCCATGCTCATTTCTAACATCTCAGAAGGGTAACCTGTCTTCTCAGCGATTACTTCTAATAAAGATGCTTCGATTTCTGCATTTGACACACCACCTTGAGCTGGTGCAGGTGCTGCTGCTACTGGAGCCGCTGCAGGAGCTGGAGCTGGAGTTTCAGCTACTGGCGCTGGAGTTGGCACTTCAACTGGAGCTTGTAACTGCTCTGTAGCAGGAGCTGCTGCTGAAGCTAATTGATTATTTGTTTGCATGTTGAACAACGATGCCAACATTTGCTCAATTCTAGTTTGTTGTTCAGTTAAACGCTGAATATCTGCTTGGATTTGATCCAATACTGCCTTCTCTGCCATAGAAGCTGAATTTTGTTTCTGACGTAATTTTTCTTCAATAATTTGAGACATGTCTGTTGTCTCAGCAATCACCGTCTCGATTTCCTCAACTAACGGTGCTTTTTGCGAAAGCACTTTTCCTCCCTTCGCTAATATATCTTGGTATCTCTTCTTGAAGCCATCAGTCAAGTAGTTTGTACCTGAGATCTGAACATTCATCTTAGACTTCGCTCCACCTGCTTGAACTGGTCTAGCATAAGGGTCAAAGTTTTGGATTTGGATACCCATTACAGCCAATTGGATAGCTGCCTCTCTCAACTGAACATCTGAGTTTTTCTTAGGATTAGGGTTTAATGCAATCACTTGGTGATCTTGACCTGCTAAGATTTCAGAAGTTAAGTTGGATAGAATATTCTTTGGTCCAAATTCAACGAACACTCTTGCACCTTCTTGGTACATTTTCTCGATTTGCTCTTTGAATTTAACTGGACTTAAGATGTGTCTCTTTAATGTTTCTTTGATGAACTGTGGTTGTGCTGGGTAAGCAGAACCTAAAGTATTTGAATAAAGCTTTCCTTGAGGGGCAGCGATATTTGTGTGATCTAATACTTCAGCGAAAGGCTTAGACGCATGACCTACGTAAGGTGTATGGAATGCTGCAGAAACTGGTAGGATAGTCGCTAATAAGCCTGCTGCTTTTAATTCCGTTTTTAGTGCTTCCAATTCGTTCTTCGCACCACCTAAGATCGTTTGTGTACCTGAGTTGATGTTCGCAACTTGTACATTTTGGTATTTACCAATGTAAGGTTGAACAGCTACTACATCACCTTTCACAGCCATCATTGTACCTGCATCTACACCTGCTTGAGCTGACATTGCTTGTCCTCTTTCTTTCGAAAGTTTGATGAATGTCGCTAAGTCAATGGCACCTGATGCATATAATGCTGAAAGTTCACCATAAGAGTGACCAGCAAAATAGTTTGCTTTGAAGCCTGCATTTTGTAAAATGTGATACATACCTACACTCAATGCACCAATTGCTGGCTGAGCATTTTCCGTTTGAGTAAGTACCGCTTGTTGTTGTTTACGCTCCTCATCACTGAATACAGGAATCGGATATACAGTCTCAGTTAAAGGTTTTTTGTTGCTCGCTTCGAACTCTCCGTTTACTTTCGCGAATACTTCACGAACTTGAGGGAATGACCAAGCGATCTCGTTACCCATGTTAGTATATTGAGAACCTTGTCCTGCGAATAAAGCAGCAACATTGTCCTTACCATTATAAGCGGCATTTCTATACCAAACATTTAAGATTGGGTTTTTCCACTCTGCTGCGTTCGCATCTTTCGATAATGCTGCAACAAATGCTTCTAATTTTTTCGTAGCCTCTTCAATTGATGAAGCAACGAAACCAACTCTTGGCTGGTTAGCAGGAACATTTTCTGCGAATGCTGTTGCTGATACTTCTTTGTAGTATGCTTTAGCATCTGCACCTGTAAGACCTGCAACATGTTTTTGAGCCAAAGCAACCAAAGCAGATGCTGATACTTCAGAAAGTAACCATTGTCTGTGGATGTTGTGAACTCTATTTTTCTCGATTGATTGACCTTTATACTCTTCTAATGAGAAGTGAAGGTTGACACCACCAAAACCGAATGCTGATACACCTGCTCTAAGCGGAGTAGCAGAATCCTTTTGGAACCAAGGACGAGTCTCAGAGTTGATATAGAATGCTTTCTTCTCAATCTCTAATTTCGGGTTCGGCTTTGTGATATTGATTGTACCTGGAAGGATTTTGTGGTGTAAGGCTAAAGCTGCTTTAATCATACCTGCTGCACCTGCTGCTGCTTTTGTATGACCAATTTGAGACTTTACAGAACCTAAGGCGATATGATTTGTTTTCACACCATCGTCACCGAATACCATCCCCATTGATACACCTTCTGATGCATCACCTGCGTTAGTACCAGTACCGTGAGCTTCAATTAGACCAACTGTTGATGGATCATAACCTGCTTCTTCATATGCTCTTCTCATCGCTAAAGCTTGACCTGAAGGACGAGGTGCATATACTGACTTATAACGACCATCTGAAGAACCACCAATACCGTTTACAACAGCATAGATTTTGTCTCCGTCACGTTCAGCATCTTCTAAACGCTTCATGACCATCATACCCACACCTTCACCGATCAACATACCGTCACCATCTTGGTCGAATGGACGGATGCTACCTTTACGAGAGAATGCAGGAGTTTTTGAGAATGACATGTACATAAATGGTGAGTTATCTGTGTCAACACCACCTGTAATCATCATGTCAGCTCTTTTTTCTACCAATTCAGCTACTGCCATTTTGATAGCAGATAAAGAAGCGGCACAAGCTGCATCTACTACTGAGTTGATACCACCAAAGTCAAAACGGTTGGCGATACGACCAGAAATTACGTTACCCAATAAACCTGGGAATGAGTTTTCTGTCCAAGGCACAAATGCTGCCTTCATTTTCTCAATAGCTACTGCGATTTGCTCTTCTGGCATTCCCATTGACTCTAATGCTCTTCTCCATACAGGGTACTGTAAACGAGCTGTCAAAGGAATAATTAGCTTTTGACCACCGCCAACGCCAAGAATTACACCTGTTCTTTCTCTTAATTCAGCTTTTAAAGCGTCTGAACCTGGAGCATAACCTGAATCGATTAAAGCGTCTTTTGCAACAGCAAGACCCAATAATTGAGAAGCATCAGTTACTTCTAAGATGTTTGGTGGTAAACCAAACTCCATTGGATTAAAATCGATTTTTGGAACGAAGCCACCTACTTTACAGTAAGTTTTATCTTCTGCTAATGGGTTGGGATCGTAATAGTCATCAATTTTCCAACGATCGTCAGGAACTTCCTTGATACAATCTACACCTTGGATGATGTTTTCCCAATACTTCTCTAGGTTCTCAGAGTCTGCAAAAACTGATGCCATACCTACAATGGCAATCGGTGTTTCTTTGAGCAGTTGGTTTGTGTCTGTCATATCTTTTATTCTTGGAATCTTACAATTTTTACACTGTAAGGTTCATTAGTTTTCTAAAGTATGTTCGAAATACACTCTATCAGTTGTTGTTATTTGTTCAATTTGACTACGCAGTTATTTCGAAATTCGCTTGTATAACAAGTCATTTTTCAAATTTGTGACAGACTTTTCGAAAAAAATAAAAATTAGATATTATTAAAAAATGAATAACCTTTCATTCATGTATTGGAAAAATGCAATAAATATTTATTACAAAATGCATTATAGAAGTGAGTATTCATTCATACCTTTATTTTAACATTAGTAGGGTAATAATTAAAAAATGTGAAAATAATTTCAATTTGTCACATTTTAGAAAAATGTCCTGATAATATGGAATAGCACAATCCTTGGGAAATATGTATAGCAAAATAGATTTCAGTGCCACTTTAGTTTTAATAGACCTCTTTTTCAACAGCATAAAATGTTAATAGGTACAGTAACTACATACTTATAATATCATGAATTGGTCTAACTTTTACTTGTCTTATACTCTTCTTAAATGAATAGATTCAGAACATATAAAATGAGGTTATTTTTATGTATTTAATGCATGAAAAAAATTCAAGAAATAAAAAAAGCCAACCGAGATCTTCTCAGTTGGCTTGAGTTTATAAATACATTTTCTTCTTAAGCGTATTGATCAACGTATCCTTGTAAACCGATTTTTGTTCCATTGCCTGAAGCATGGAAAGTCCATTCGTTTCCTCTTTTTACTAATCGACCAAACTCCATATCCGTTACACCTTTGAAGTTTTTACTTTCAAGTTTATATTTTAAGATTTCTCTTTGTGTATCGATATCAACGATTCTTATGTAAGCGTTTTCCAACATTCCGAAGTGTTGATGTAAAATTTCTGCATTATGAATTGATACTACAAAAATCAACTCAGTCACTTCTTCTGAAATACTTGATAGGTTGGCCAATATCATTTCATCATCACCATCTCCTTTACCTGTACGGTTATCACCAGTATGTTCTACACTACCGTCGGGTGATTTCAAATTATTGAAAAAGATAAAAAACTCATCTGCAGGCAGCTTACCATCTGGTCCTACCATAAAAACAGATGCATCTAAGTCTATCGTCTTAATAAGATGCATGTCCCAACCAAGACCCACCATTATTTTGTCTAAAGAGGTATTCTCCTTGGTCAGGTTAAATTGTGACCCTTTTTTTAGATTGATAGCCATAATACTAATGTGAAATAAGATGTTTGTTGATGTAATTATTAATGTAATTGCAAAACCATTCTACCATACCAGTTATTTAATAGAATTTGGTCGCTTAGCTTTTCAGTAATTGATTTAAAATGTCAAACGAAATTAAATAATTTTTATTCCAACTCAATAATTTTCCATTATCTACAATTAGATAACTTGGAATCTTAATTTATTAACATCGTATAATTATAACTTTTCATTCTGGGAAATTGTTTTTCAACCCAAAATGAGAGTAAACCTATTTAATAGTTTCTTTGAATATGCTGAATTGTCTCATTGATATCCAAAGCTGCAATAGGTTGTCCGATCGCTTCAAACTTCCAATTTTGACCTATTTTATACAACCTCCCCATTAACATAGAGACACGTCCTGCATATTCTTTCGTGGAAGATAGATCGAAGTGAGCTATCTGATCTTCTCTTGAATAAATTCTCACTTGTGAAAATGGAATATCTGCAAAATCCTGTTTTTGATAAGAATTCAAGTATAAAAATACTTGGCTGACATTCTTGTTTATTCTATCCAATTCTAATTGAATTGTTTCATTATCGTAACCATCATCTCCTCCGATATCACCATCTAAGTCATCTCCAGAATGGATAATTGCACCATCTGTAGATCTTAGTTTATTGTAATATACTGTGTAAACTTCCTTCATGTTATGATCAAATGCTGTAACACTAGCATCAAGATCTACAGGTAAGTTTGTATTCAATAAACCAAAAAGTGTTTTCTTTTCAATTGCTCCCCAGTTTACTCCAACTCTTAAGTAGTCAATGGCGTTCCCTTCATCTTTAATAAGAGAAATGCTACTACCTTTTTTAAGAGAAATGCCAGTTTTTTTTGTGAGTGTAACGCTCATTATTGATGTATTATAAGTAAGTAAAAAAAATTAAATCGTTAAACCCTGTAACAAGAGTTTATAATTAGTTTTTCCGCAATGAATTGGACCTATTTTTTAAAGAACGAATCGATCTTGGATTGTTGGTCCGAAGATTTGTTCTTAAAAAAAGAGTCTATTTTGTTTTCTATATCATTTGACTTGCTTTCTCCTTCTTGATGGAAGAAGTCTGCAATACGTTTATTCAGTTTAATATGTTTTATATCTTCTTTTTCACTCTCTGTATTAAAGAAGTTTTGAAGCTTTTTCTTTAACTCTACTTCACCCTCCATTGGAGTCATGTGCTCCTTGTTAGCTGTACCTTTTTCGAAGAAATCTGAAATTTTAGATTCATTCTTTTCTTCTTGTGGCGAATTTTCTAATGCCAAGTCAATTTCCAAGGACGTCAGGTCATGGTTATAATCCATAAGTTCGATATCCTGTACAGCACCCATAAAGTCATCTAAATCAAAACTATCATCTGTTTTATTTCTTAATAGAAGAACCTGAAAATCGATCTTTTCAATCTGTAGCTTCAAAATGAGAACTTGCCTTTCTACATCAGTAATCTCATGTTGTAACTGATCACTTAACTGATCATAACTTTCCTTTTCTTTATTAAGTCTAGCAATATTATCCTGTATCAAAAGTGCTGAAGACCGATCATTATTTGATAACCTTGATTTTAATTCAAAAGTCTCTTTAGTTATCTGTTTTTGAATAACAGGGACTTTATCAAGAATTAATTTGTGGTTGTATTTTATCTCCTTTAACTGCTTGTCTTTTTTAAACTTTTGCTGTTTCAGTTGATAAACCAATTCCTCTAGTACTTTTTTATCCTCTAGTTTATGATTGGTTAAAATACTCCTAATCGACTTCCACATTTTTTATTGATACATTTTATAGCTAATGATTAGTTTGACTTTATAAACTCATTTTTCATTTAGTGTTTATATACTTCATGATTAATTAATGTTTAAGAATAAAAGACGTTGATTTAATAATAATGTTTCAATTTCTTCCATTTTTATAAACAAAATAGTGATCAACTAATTAATAATGAAAAGGTTAAGAAAAATATAATCACTATTTGTAATGCTATTTCCAACCACATACGAAGAGATCATTGAACGAATTGAGCGATTTTCTCCTGTAAAATACGGAGCGACAAGAAATTATATCGACGGGAATGTTTCTTATTTATCTCCATACATTTCCAGAGGAGTGATCTCTACAAAATACGTCTTTGAGTTAATGATGAAAAAAGGGTACGACTTTTATCACATCGAAAAGTTTATCCAAGAGTTAGCATGGAGAGACTATTGGCAATTGATCTGGATAGAGAAAAATGATCAAATTAATAAAGACCTAAAAAGAGCCCAGGAAAATGTTGCTCACTATGGAATTCCAAAAAATATTGTTACTCCAAATAGTGGAATCCATGCACTTGACAAAGGAGTAGAAGAGTTATATAACACTGGGTACATGCACAACCACATGCGCATGTATATTGCAATGGTTACCTGTAATATAAGCCAGTCTCACTGGTGGTTACCAGCAAAATGGATGTACTACCATTTATTAGATGGAGATTGGGCAAGTAATGCTTTAAGTTGGCAATGGGTTGCTGGTGCCAATGCTAATAAAAAGTATTTTGCAAACCAATCCAATATTAATAAGTATACACATTCCGATCAGTTAAACACTTATTTAGACACTACTTATGATCATTTGAATGAGATTGAAATACCTCAGTCACTAAAGGAAAGTCAGTCACTCGAATTACATACTGAATTACCAGACAGTGATGAAATAATAATAGACCAAAGCCTTCCTACTTTAATATACAATAGCTACCAACTGGATCCTAAATGGAACAATCATATTTCTGCCAATAGGATCCTACTTCTTGAACCTTCTCATTTTAACGAGTACCCTATAAGCAACAAAGTCATGGACTTTATTTTGAATCTTAGCAAGAACATACAAGGGATTCAAATATTCGTAGGTGAGTTTAGAGAATTAAAACCTTTGCTTGGTGAAAGTACTGTTTATTATAAAGAACACCCACTAGCGAATTTATATGAAGGAGTTGAAGAACAAAGAGAGTGGATATCTTCGGTAAAAGGTTATCACACATCTTTCTTTAAATTCTGGAAAAAAGTAAGAAAAGAAATGCAAGTATTGGTTTAATCTTTCAAACATGAAAAAACAACATTTACCTTCTAAAGTTTGCAAAGTTTGTGGCCGCCCTTTCTCATGGAGAAAAAAATGGAAAAGCATTTGGGAAGAGGTGCAATACTGTAGCAAAAGATGTAGGTCAAATAGATCGAAAATCAAAATTGAGATTTAAAAAATTGTATATAAAAATCAATTTATTGAATGATTCTAAAGTTGAAGATTTTGAGGCGTATTTTCCTTAAAATATCACTTATATTTGCAGACACTCATCAAATCATTAATTCTTAAGTATGTCTACGAGAACCTGTCCAAGATGTAAGGGTAGAATCCCAGATTCAGAATTTTTATCACATTTAGTTAGATGTGATGGAAGTGGTGGATCTGTAGTAACCTCTGAAGTTGAAGAATCTGTTGCTAGAGAAAAGAAAAACAAGGAGACAAAGAAAAGAGCTACATCTGCTAGAAGAAAAGCTGCTCCGAAGAAAGTGATTACTGCTGATATGGAAAAGCTTATGAAGAAATTCAGAATGTCTCCAGAAGATGCGGAAACATTTCTACAACAAAATCCTAACTACTTTAACAAGGGAGAATAGTCATTGTACAAAAAGAAAGGATAGCATTAAGCTATCCTTTTTTTATTTTTTATATCGGTACATTAAATGATTGCTTTATTTCGCTCATCACAAATGTACTGTGTGCACTACCAATATTTTTTATCTCTCCTAATTTATTCAAGACAAAATCCTGATAGGCCTTCATATCTTGTACTATTACTTTTAATAGAAAATCGAAATCTCCGGAAATGTTGTAACACTCCACTACTTCATCCAAGGAAGTAATTTCATTGACAAATTGATGTCCAATGTTTTTTGTATGCTCTTTTAAAGTCACATTACAAAATACGATCAATCCTTTATCCAGCTTTTCTTTATCTAATACAGCAACATATTTCTGAATAAATCCGCCCTTCTCTAGTTTTTTGATTCTTTCATATACAGGTGTCGTAGATAAATGTACTCGTCTTGCGATTTCTTTGTTAGTAATGTTAGCATCAGATTGGAGTAATCTCAGGATTTTTAAGTCCATCTGGTCTAGTTCGTTCATAGTTATTTTTTCTTTTATGGGTGGTTATTTTGAGCAAATTAAGATTAATTTTCCCTTCGTCCCCGCCAAATAAGTTTTGATTTCTGAATGTTATATGAGATAACAGTTTTAAAGTTTTGCAAATATAACTTTGCTCTCAGTTTAAAACTAATTATACTATGAAAATCACAACATTAGGTTACCCTAGAATCGGTAAAAAAAGAGAGCTTAAGAAAGCAAATGAGCAATTTTGGGCTGGGAAAATTAATGAACAGGAACTTCAAACCGTCGCTTCTGAATTAAAAGCAGAACATTGGAACATTCAAAAGGAAAACCTTGTGGAGCAACCTACCTCCAACGACTTTTCTTTCTATGATCAAGTTCTAGACCTGATCGTTGACTTTAACTGTATTCCCAAGCGTTTTCAGCCTATTCATCACCTTAGTCCATTACAAAAGTATTTTGCCTTAGCAAGGGGATACCAGGATAACGAATTGAATATCAACGCTATGTCAATGACCAAATGGTTTGATACCAATTATCATTATATCGTACCAGAATTCTATAAGAAAACACATTTCAAACTCTCAGAAAGCCCCAAAGCAGTTCAAGAATATACCGAAGCTAAAGCCATAGGAATAGATACTAAGGTGACTCTTATTGGACCATTAAGTTTTCTATTATTAGGGAAAGAAAAAGAGCAAGGATTCCATAGACTTGAACTCATCCACCAACTGAAAGAAGAGTACATCAAACTTTTAAATAAATTATGTGACTTAGGTGCTACTGAAGTTCAGTTTCATGAACCAATTTTAGCAAAAGATTATAATGAGGAAATCAATTTTGCCTTAAAAACGGTCTATAATGAGTTCAAAAAAAGAGCTTCAAAAATCAATGTGTGCGTTGTTAATTTTTTCGATTGCTATGGCGATTACCTACCAACTATTCTTCAATTACCACTTAGCTCACTTCATTTAGATTTAACTCGTTGTGGAGAACAATTAAAAGATGTCTTATCATCACAATACTTAAATAATAGTTTAACGCTGTCGTTAGGAGTTGTTGATGGAAGAAATATCTGGAAGAATGATTTTAAGAAATCCCTTCAGTTTATTTCCTCTGCAATAGATGTAGTTGGTAAGGAAAGAATTGAAATCAGTACATCTTGCTCGTTATTACATGTTCCTTATGATTTGGAACTAGAAGAATCATCTACCAAAATAAATCAATCTATCATTCCTTGGTTAAGCTTTGCAAAACAAAAGTTACAAGAACTGAAAGAGCTACAAGAAATTGTTGAAAGTGGAAGTATTTACACCCACCCATTATTTATTAAAAATCAAGAAATCATTCAATCTAGAAAGGATTCTGATCAGGTGCATCATCAAGAAGTAAAAAATAGAGTGGACACCTTGATAGACACTGATGCACTTCGATCGAGTCCTTTTAAAGAAAGAAAAGAAATACAGAAAAATATACTGCAGTTACCACTACTACCTACTACTACAATAGGATCATTTCCTCAAACTAAAGAGGTGAGACAGCAACGTAACCTTTTTATCAAAGGTAAAATCACAAAAAATGAATACGACACTTTCTTAAAAGAGCAAATTAAAGAAGCTATTCTATTTCAAGAACAGATTGACATGGATGTATTAGTTCATGGTGAATTTGAAAGGAATGACATGGTAGAGTACTTCGGAGAACAACTAGAAGGAGTTACTTTTAGCAGCTTTGGATGGGTGCAAAGTTATGGTTCGAGGTGTGTAAAACCTCCAATCATCTTTGGTGATGTTTCTAGAAAAAAGCCAATGACAGTCGAGTGGACTTCCTACGCCCAATCTCTTACTAATAAGCCAGTAAAAGGAATGTTGACTGGACCCATTACAATCTTACAATGGTCGTTTGTAAGAGATGATCAACCTAGAAAAACAACATGTGAACAAATCAGCTTAGCGATTAGAGATGAAGTTCTTGACCTTGAAGCGGCAGGAATTAAAGTCATTCAGATTGATGAACCTGCTTTAAGAGAAGGGTTACCACTCAGAAAAGATGCATGGGAAGAATACCTAACTTGGGCAGTAAATGCCTTTAGAATTTCTAGTTGTGGAGTAAACGATGCGACACAAATTCACACACACATGTGCTACTCTCAGTTTAATGATATCATTCAGCATATCGCTAATTTGGATGCTGATGTAATTACGATAGAATGTTCGAGGGCTCAGATGAAATTGCTTGATGCTTTTTCTGATTTCAGGTACCCGAATGAAATTGGGCCTGGAGTGTATGATATTCACTCGCCTAATGTTCCTTCAAAATATGATATTATTGATTTCATCAATAAAGCAAAAAGGCGAATTCCTGTTGATCAACTTTGGGTTAACCCAGATTGTGGACTAAAAACAAGAGGCTGGAAAGAAACAAAAGCAGCATTGGAAGTGATGGTTGAAGCCACACAAAAAGCAAGAGAATTATTTGAAATCGCAGTATAAACAAAATCGGACATGATGTATTTTCATGTCCGATTTTTTATTATAAAACCTTCGATTCTTGAATGGTATCAATCCAAATCTGATATCCTTCTGGTCGCATATGCAACATATCTTCTTCAAAAAGGTCAGGTCTACTTTTTCTTTCTGCATCAAGCATTGGATGGTAGATATCTATATAAGTTACATTTTCATGTTCTACAATCTTCTCCTTCACCAAATCATTTGATTTTTCAATTTCACCTTGAATATGGTCTTTACTTGGACTCGGCTTTATTGATAAATACATGATTGGTAACTCATTACCATATCTACTTCTTATTTTAGAATATAAATCATTGTAATAAGACAGTATATCCTCTGCTTGTTTTCCTCCGCCCAGATCATTATCGCCTGCATAGATAAAGATCTTTTTGGGTGTTTTTATTTGCTCAAATAACTCCTCAAAATAATAGGCACAAGCTTCTAAGGTAGAACCACCAAATCCCATATTTAGGATTTGATCGCATTGTAGGTCTTCTCTAACTTTAGACCATAATCGGAAAGACGAACTTCCATAAAAAACTATGGGTTGTTCTATCTTAGGTTGTTTGTCAATGTTTTCTGCCAATTCCGGCAATCCTTCTTCTTTATAAAACTGAAATTCTTCTGCTGTCATGCCTATTGTTTTTCTGCTAATTCTATAGCTTCTTCTACGTATGTTCTATATTCTTTAGAATACCTTTCTAAAAAAGATCTTAATTCCTCTTTAAAAGGTTTCTCTTTATCTATTACTTCTGAAAGTCTAAAAGGTTTTTTAATAACGACTCCCAATTTAGTTTTACTGATTCTCTTATCAAAAAAGGCAATAGCAACTGGAACAATTAAAGGATCTATTTGTGATTTTTCAGCGATCATAAATGCTCCAGGCTTAAAATCTACAGGAGATTGCTGCGTTTCTCTACTTGTACCTTCAGGACTTAAAATCAAATTCATTCCTGATCTCAACTTGTCCCCTGCCTCTTTAAAGAACTCGTTACGTACTTGTCTTCGTTCTTCGGCAGTTTGTTGAGTAGGATCAGAATCTTGTGTTTTTACTCCAAGGTGACCTAATTTATTATAATAATCCTGGTGTCCATACTCCGGCCCTTTTCCTATTCTCACTACTCTCAATCCTGAGTCTTTATAAAACTTATACAGTAGCATAGAAATAAAATGACTATCCAGAGTAATCTGAAAACTATTGGGAAGAGTATAATATGGATGATTGAGTAAGTGATTATAAATAAAAATATTGCCTGATGATTTCGGAATATTCTCTAGTCCATCAATCTTAATATCTACATATGATACGGCTCTTTCAAAAAGTTGTGAACATTGATTTCTCAACTCAGCCGACGAAATGTCTTTGGGAGCTGTAATCACATGATCTGTCATTCTTCTTAATCCCTCAAGAAATAAGAATTCTCTTCTGAGAGGCATTGTGATCTTTCGAAATAGATTCGCTAAATTCTTTTCAATATTCTCTCCTTCTTCTGCTAATCTATCTATTAAATCAAAAGCATCTCCCTGAGTTACTTTCTCAGCTAAAAGAATAGGTAATTTATATAAATCCGAACAAACTGAGATCTGGGCTCCTGCTTGTTCGATCATCGTCTGTATCGTTAATAATTCTCTGTCAAAAGTCTGTGTAATTACCTGTGCCCTAATCGCTTTTAATGCACTACCCAACAACCACAGTAAGCGGTACATAAAGACCATTCCTAATGTCGGAAACTCTTTATACAATACTAATAAGTCAATTCTATTGATCTCCAATACTTCAACAGGCTCCAATACGATCAACTCCATATTATTAGGAATAGGATCATAACTGGCACCACTCCATAGGATCACTTGACCTCTTTCTTGTAAGATATCTGAAGTAAACGATTCTCCTTTTTGGGTTACATAATTAAGCGCAACCTTACCACTCTTTAAGACCATAAACTTATCTGAAAACTGCCCCTTGCAAAGCAATTTACTACCTGCTTGGTAATGTATTGTTTTACTTACTTCAGCCAATTTGGTAAGGTGCCAATCGGCAAACGGATTGAAAAATGCACTTTGACGGAAAAAATCCATAGTACTTTCATGAGGTCCTTTGTCCTGAAAAGAAGTATAGGACATGGCATTTTGATAATCAGATGCATTTAAAGGTACTGCACCCGACATCCATGCTTCTCTGGCATCGCTCAACAAGCTCGTACTTAGCATTAAACTACTTGACAAAACATGCATCCCAATCTCAGGGTGTTGATCAAATAATGCTCTTAGTTCTTTATTATCCCACTGGATTACTTTCGTCTCTCCAGATGCTATTGCTGTTGTCGCAAAACGATAAGGTTCTCTAAATCCTGACCAACCAATCGGAGTCCATTTTTCTTTGCTCTTCCCTACTTCCAATGCCCCTCTTTGGTCACCGACATTTAAATGATAAGTTACAGCACCACTAAAGAGCACTGAAAATTTTTCAGCAGTCGCAAATTGTAAGGTAATGACCTCTCCATTTTGGTAGCTTTTTAGCTCAGCCAATTGGGCTAGAAGTCCTAAATCTTTTTGAGTTAATCTGTCAGCAAACGGTAAATTATGTAAAGTCTTGGTCAGTGTCATTTGCAGTATAAATAGTTGATTAGTTGTTTTTAGAAACTTTAAGTTATTCACTTCACTTCATATAAACAAAAGGACAAAATACACTTAACCTTACCTTTAGACTAGTTTTCTGAAAAATGGTTTTCTAAAAGTTGAATCATTTCTCTTAAACATTCTTCTGTATTTTTTGACTTCACCTGCCATTTCTGAATCACTTCTTTCTCATGGATCAAATGAAGTTTTACTGTAATGGTATTCTTTACCACCTTGTACTTTCCTCTTAATTTATAAGTAGAAGTACCTTGGGCTCCTTTTCTAAATTTGAAATTCAACGATTTCAACTCGCTTTCTATATTTAATCGCTGAATAAGTGCTTTACTTAACTCTAATTGGTCTGCCCATGTTCCTCCATCTTCCAAATCTATATCTGAGATCAGGTACTTTTGTGATGATAAAGAAATGTTATCTCTATCCTCCTCGTCCAGTTCGCCGATATAAAAACTGCCAGCTCCTAAAGGCATTCTATATTCTGGTTGTTGCTCTCCTTGCATTTCTGAAGCGAGTTCTGGTACAGTTTCTACAGCATAGGTAAACAGCTCCTGAACATCGATAAACCTTCCATTTTTTAAGTCTCCACTTTTCAGATAATCTAATAATGAATAGGTTAAAAGACCATGTTCCAGAAAGCTGGATTCATAACTTACTTTATCAGAAGAAGCACCAGATAACATAAACATACCTGTTCTTGATCTCACTCTTTCTAATGCTCTTTTTTTCATCCCTTCTTCGTTATCATTTCTCGAAGTAATCAACTCCGTAGAAAAAGAGCCCGCATGACAAGCATCAATCACAAAAACCTGTTTAGAAATAGGTATATCTTGTATCCATTGCATCAATTCTGT
Source organism: Flammeovirga agarivorans (assembly GCF_012641475.1). Lineage (NCBI taxonomy): Bacteria > Pseudomonadati > Bacteroidota > Cytophagia > Cytophagales > Flammeovirgaceae > Flammeovirga > Flammeovirga agarivorans. Next base: position 882,509 of record NZ_JABAIL010000002.1, read on the forward strand.
TCCATTGATGGTATAGTTTTCTTTTACACTTGGATCCGTTAGATCACTGTTGATCATGTCTTTCGTTAGAAAGTGAAAGTCATCTTTTCCATTATGATTCTTCTGTACCGCTCCATGTCCTGCCAAAAACACAAATAAAATATCCGAGGCTGATGCTTCTTCCGATATTTTCTTAAATGCATTTTTAATATTTTCTTTAGTCGGCTGTAAAGAATCACTGTCCGTTGTAAGTAATAAAATGTTGGTGTTTTTAACTCCAAACAACTTCTCACTACCCAGTTCCAATGAAGTAGCTATTGCTGAGGCATCATCGGCCGCATATTTAAGGTCCATTAATCTGCCTCTATAATCAGAAACACCCACCATTACACCATACATTGTTGGTTCTCTTTCTTCCAACCCTGTATCATCTTTATGATTTAAGGTTAACCCTCTTCCTGATAACGTTCCTTGAGAATTGGTCGCGATTACTTTTATCTTGTTTTCTTTGCCCTTGATAAAATGCTTCGCAATATCTTCTGATTTAACTTTATAGTACAATTCATCATTTAGAAACGCTTTCTGAGCAGATTTTTCTAAATCATGAATCACCTCTTTATTATTGACATATAAGCTAATAGTACCAACTCCACCTCCTCTATCAATGACTTCAATCCAAAAGTAGTTTTCCAATTCTTGAATTGTTGTTTTAGGAAACAGATCTACACTTTTCAAAGGAGGTACTTTTCTAAGTGATTTTCCTTCTAAAAGCTGAATAGCCAAACCAGGTTCCCAATACTTTTCTCTTAGTTGTTCAAAATCGATAGTTTCCTCTCCATATACATAATAGATATTATCCATATTGAGATCGCCTACATCAAACAATCCTGATTTATGCTCTAATACCCAATCACCAGATTCTGTTACGGCTACTTTTCCTAACTGTTCATCCAATTGTGTCTGCCAGATTTCAAAAGTCATATTTCTTCTGATTGCAAATAATGACGGTTGATCATCATAGGGTAAAAGTTCTATTATAGGCGTCGAATTTTGATCGAACTTATTCAATATTTCCTCTAACTGATTATCCCATAAGGTAATTGTACCTGATAGATCACTAATCACCCAACCATTATTATAAGGGTAGTTCTTAATAATATTAGCCCCTTCATTGTACTCTTTCTGTTTTTTCAGTTGCCAGTTATCGATATCGTATAGAAATAGATTATGCTTACCCGAAACCAATAAACTAGAGGCATTACTTGAAAAACTAAGATCGTACAATGATATATCTCGAATTTTAGTCTCGAAAATAACTTTATGGGCATCAATATCATAAACAATCAAAGTCCTATCACTACAGATCGAGGCTAATAATTTACCATCTCTAGAATTAACTACTTTAATTACTTCTCTTTGGTGTCCATATACTTTCTCTAGAATTTCCTTTGCAGAATTCCATAAATACACATCCCCTGATTCATCTGCAAAAACTATTTCTTCTCGCGTAGGTATTTCTGCTATTGAAGTCGGTACTGAGTTTATTTTCACACTATCTACTAGGTTTCCTTTACGGTCCCAGCGTTTAATTAAACTATCTGTACCACAGGTGAAATACGCATCATTTTCTACTGAAAATGTCAACGCTACTCCCGTTCCTCTATGTGCTTTTTTTACAATAGATACTGTTCTTTTTTTAGGAATCCACAAATGGATATTTCCGTTAGAAGTCAGAAACGTCAGTGCTCCATTTAAACCATTTAGAAAGCCATCAACAGGGTATCCTTTCATAGGTTTCCAACGAATATCTTCTACTGATTTCCCTTGTTTTTCAAGAGACCAGACTGAAAAAGAGCCATCGCTATGGGTAAATGCTGCATGCCGAGCATCTTGGGTAAATTTCATTGAAAGAAAATCATCTCGCACTCCTGCAGGCGTCGGATTGATAACACCATCTTTTACTTCATAAAAGTATATTTTGTTACTTTTCGTTTTTACACATAGAATTTTGAAATAAGACGTATACACTAAATCGACGATAGGCAACCCATCTGGCGACGCCAATTCTGAACGGATAGAATCGCTGTTGATATCCCAAATTTTAATCGTTTTATCCCATGATCCTGTAACAATTAATGAATCCTCTTCAATAAAATCGATGGCAGATACCCAGTCTGTATGTAACTGCTTTCTAATATTTTCTTTATCAAAACCTCTCCAAGTCAATATACTACCGTTCATATAACCAGCAGTTAACCATTTTACATGAGGGTTATATTTGATTGCAGAAAAATTCCCAAAATCTGACTTTACTGCCTGACCATCCGGTGCATCACCCTGATTATTCCAATCAAATCGATAGATCGCGCCACCGTTAGTGATAAAGAGTAAATACTCCTGCACAAACTCCATTTTAAAAACATCGTCATGCAGATTATCATAATTAAAGACCATTTCACCGGTACTTAAGTCCCACACCTTTATAGAATGGTCCTTTCCGGCCGTAGCCATATAGTTTGCATCTTCTGAAAAGCATAAAGTAGCTACCCCATAAGTATGAGGGTAAAATGTGTCCAATAATCTCTTTTCATTGATGTTCCATATTTTCAAAGCGCCACCTTCTCCTACTGTTGCTAATAACCTAGCATCATTTGATAAAGCCATATCAACGACCTCACCCACATGCCCTTGTGACAATGTAAGATGAAGTTTACGCTGTGCTGTAGCAAGTTGGGAGATTGAAAACAATAAAACGATATATAGAAAAAATGTTTTTCTCACTGCAAGTTTGTCCTTTGAATACCGAAGATTTTGTATATTGATGTAATACCCATCACCTACATATGAAGAAACTATTGTATACGATTCCTTTATCTCTGTTCTTAATCTGTTTGGATGCTTGTAGCTTTTCTTCTAAAGAACCTGCTCCATTTGTAGATGACCACATCTTAATTGAATTATATGATCAATTTGGCGAAAATTTATTAAAAGAGGTAAAGAATAATCATATTTCACATCTATCTATTTTCAGAATTAAGGAGAATAAGGAGAAACAGTATATTCAATATGACATTGTCTCTAGTGATTCATTAAAAAGCAAAGTTCCTTATAAAGGAATATTCACATCAGAAATCAACGATCCTACGGAAACGTATTACATACAGTATGAAGATATTATAGACACGATCTCAGTAAAGAAAAATACATTAGAAGACCAAACAGAACTTATCAATATTCTATTTTACAACCGAAAGAAAATTGAAAGTTCACCCCTTCATCCACAGCGGAATCACTTTATTGTGATAAAATAATTTGAATAAATATGCTTTCAAGCCTATTCATCTTAATTAGAAGTTTCTATTTTTGACAATAGAAACATCAACCTCTCATTTTTTTATCTAAAATTAGAAAGGCCACAAAAGATATGTCAGGAAGGAAATCTTTAAGAAGTCGAATTTTTACGGAAGAAGAACAACAGTTTCAGAAAGAACGCTTTGACAAAGTGATTCAGTCTATTGTGAAACTGATTGAAACGTATGCGAAATTATTTACTATTCAGTTAAAAACTGGTCTTTCGGGTATGCTGGCAATTTTAGCGATGGCCGTCATCTTATTGACCTTTTTAACACTTGCTTTTAGTTTCTTCGCATTAGCATTTGCTTTATTTGTAAATTATATATTCTCTTGGCCTTCATTTGCAGGTTTTAGTATTGTTGGTGTATTCTGTATAGCTCTATTTGGTGTTGTCATTAAAAACGCCAAGAAACTTAGAAATCAATTCCTTATATGGATTGATCAAGCAGTAGACAGTATTAACGAAGAGAACGATTAGTCAATTTCCCAAAGATATGAGTGATATATTAAATAAGTCCAACGAAATCAGAGATCGCCTCAATGAGGAGAAAGCTCAATTAAAAAAGGACACAAAAAAATATAGAGACGACTTAGTAGATGTTGCCTCTGAGACTGTTTCGGGCATGCGTACTGATGTGAAGAAAGTACTTACATATGGTGCAGCATTGGTTATTACCTACAATCTTTCGAATTGGGCTTTTAAAGTTGGTAATAAACGTAGCCAGAAGAAATACCTTAAAAAATTAGCAAAAGCCAATGCCCAAAATGCTGCCGGAGGAGACGTAAAGATCAAAAACAGCAAAGTTCCATCATTTGGTAAAATGCTTCGAGATGAAGCAATGGTATTCCTAATGGGCGTCGCTAAAGAAGAACTAATAAATTATTTACAAACCAGAAAGGAAAGAAGGGGTAAAAAATGAAACTGACTATCAGTTAATTAAGTTTCTTTAAGTATGCATACATAATATAATCGGGGTGTTTCTCGGTTGAATATTTGGACTTATAGATTCTTATTCATTTCTTTGCAACTCAATTGGTCAACTAAAAGTTATTAAGATGTCCGAAATTGCAGAAAAAGTAAAACAAATTATCGTTGATAAGCTAGGCGTTGAAGAATCAGATGTAACTCCTGAAGCTAGCTTCACAAACGACTTAGGTGCAGACTCACTTGACACTGTTGAGTTAATCATGGAATTCGAAAAGGAATTCAACACTTCTATTCCTGATGACAAAGCAGAAAGCATCACAACTGTAGGTCACGCGATCGCATACCTTGAGGAGAACGTAAACTAGTTTACACTCCCTTTAAAATAAGCGAATCAAACGCTAGCGAACCTGATAGAGCAAGCGCCTCGAAAAAAGGATGCTAAATCTGTCAGGTTTGTTTATTTTTGGGCTATTCCAAAAGATAAATTTCCATGAAACCGAGAAGAGTTGTTATTACTGGTATTGGTGCAATCACACCACTAGGTAATAGTGTCGAAGAATACTGGAACAATCTAGAGAAAGGTGTTAGCGGTGCTGCCCCTATCACTAAATTCGACGCTTCAAAATTCAAAACACAATTTGCTTGCGAAGTAAAAGACTTCGTAGCAACTGATTATATTAACAGAAAGGAGGTTCGTAAAATGGACCTTGTAAGCCAATACGGTGTTGCCACTGCTAAACAAGCTATAGAAGATTCTAAAATCGATCTTGAAGCAGTAGACAGAGAGCGTTTTGGTGTAATTTGGGGTTCAGGTATCGGTGGACTTAAGTCTTTACAAGACGAAGTTTCTACTTTCGCTACTGGCGACGGTACTCCTAGATTCAATCCTTTCTTCATTCCTAAAATGATCCCAGATTTAATTCCTGGCCATATTTCTATGACATGGGGATTAAAAGGACCTAACTTCACTACCGTTTCTGCTTGTGCTTCGGCAACAAACGCAATGGTAGACGCATTCAATTACATCCGTTTTGGTATTTCTGACTTGTTTGTAACAGGTGGATCTGAAGCCGCTGTATGTGAGGCTGGTATTGGTGGTTTTAATGCTTTAAGAGCATTATCTACTCGTAACGACTCTCCTGAAACAGCTTCAAGACCATTTGATGCTACAAGAGATGGTTTTGTTCTTGGAGAAGGTGCAGGTGCATTTATCTTCGAAGAATTAGAGCATGCGAAAGCAAGAGGTGCTAAAATCTACGCTGAAGTAATTGGTGGTGGTATGACTGCTGATGCTTACCATATGACTGCTCCTCACCCAGAAGGTGAAGGTTCAAGCAGAGTAATGGCTGAAGCACTTAAAGATGCAGGAATTACTCCAGAAGATGTAGATTACATCAACGTTCACGGAACATCTACTCCACTTGGTGATATTGGCGAGATCAATGCTATCAAGAAAGTATTTGGTGAAGCAGCTTATGATGTAAATATTTCTTCAACAAAATCAATGACTGGTCACCTTTTAGGTGCTGCCGGTGCAGTTGAAGCATTAGCTTGTCTAATGTCGGTTGAAAGAGGTGTTATTCCTCCAACAATCAACTTTGAAACTCCTGACGAGAACCTTGATCCTAAATTAAACTGTACGTTCAATGAGGCACAAAAGCGTGATGTAAATATCGCTTTGTCTAATACGTTCGGATTTGGTGGTCACAACTTCTCAATGGTATTCAAAAAGTACGCTGAGTAAATTAGACTTTACATAGATCAACCCGTTAGAATCAACTTCTAACGGGTTTTTTTTACCTTTAAATTTGTACAAAAATCTTAATAATTGTATTTCAACTATTTTTGAATGAAAGATTTATTCGAAAAAACACTGAAAGTTTAGATATTTTTTACATTTTTGAAGTATCAATTTTATTCCTCGAGATGTATCGAGACAAAGAACACATCTGTTTATGATTTTAGGAAAAATCTTTAAACGATGGGTCTCTTCGTATAATGAAAAGGAAAAAGAATTGGATCATGTGGTTCGACAAATCACAGGTAAAAAACCTTACAACATCAAGCTGTATCATCTCGCAATGCAACATACTTCTGTTGCTTTTGAGAACAATTCAGTAAAAGGGTTTAAGGAATCCAATGAACGATTGGAATACCTTGGTGATGCAGTACTAGGGGCTGTCGTTGCCGAATACCTCTTTAAAAGATACCCTTATAAAGATGAAGGGTTTCTAACTGAAATTCGCTCCAGAATTGTAAACAGAGAATCTTTAAACCGATTAGCTGTTAAGATTGGGTTAAGTCAAATGGTAGCATTTGAAGGAAGAAAAAATTCCGCTCTTAGCCATAAATCAATTTATGGAGATGCGATGGAAGCTTTTATTGGTGCTATCTATTTAGATAGAGGTTTTCATTTTACAAGGCGCTTCATTATTCATAAACTTCTAATGAGACATTATGATATTGAAGAGTTGATTGTCACTACTACCAATTTTAAAAGCCTCATTATCGAATGGGCTCAGAAAAACAGTAAAGCAGTTGATTTCACTGTTTCTAAGCAAGGAGGAAAAGACGGAAAGCAGTTCAAAGTGAACTTAACAATTGACGGAGAAGTGCAAGCAGAAGGAGCCGGTTATAGTAAGAAAAAAGCCGAGCAAGACGCTGCCCGTAAAACTTGCGAATCGCTAACCCTAATTTAGTGGCACTCTAAATGAGTAAGAAGGCCCTTTTAGATCAAAAAAATCTAAGAGGGCTTTTTATTTTGTCATTATTTTTGCTTTAATCATCCCATTCCAGCTTTCAATATTTATATTGGAAACGAAGAATACTATCTAGAAAGAAAGCAACATAATACTACTATATCTACTTAAAATGGCATTAAACAGAGAGTTTCATCACATGAGATTTGACACTTGTAGTTCATTTTTTGTACATTTATTGAGCTTCTTTCGAGAAAAAATTCAGTTTTTATTCAAAGATCAATATGAAAATCAACAAACTCTATATTACTCTTACCTTAGGATTTTTCACCCTGTTTTTTCAATCATGCCAATTTGGAAAACAATATACTTACACTACCCGTCAAGATAGAATACAAGATGTAGAACAAAAGCAGTTACAGGAAATTGGATATCAATCTAATGCTAACACAAATACTGCATCTGTAACTACAGAAGACAATGTTCCTACGATGACAACTACCGATGATATTGTAAAAACATTATCTGCAAAAGGTAAAGCTGAGGTAGCATTAAAAACAGCTCATTCTTACAAAGGTGTTAGGTATCAAATTGGAGGTACAACTAAAAAAGGCATGGATTGCAGTGGACTTATGTTAGTTTCATGGCAAGCAGCCAATGTAGAGTTACCAAGAACATCTCAACAACAAGCAAAAACAGGAAAGTATGTTCCTTTTGCCAGCTTAAAGCCTGGAGACCTTGTCTTTTTCTCAGGTCCAGGTACAAATAGCATCAAACATGTTGGAATGATTTCTAAAGTGGTCAATGGAAAAAACTACTTTATCCATGCTAGTAGCCATGGTGTAAGAGAAGATGAAATCTCAGAAGTATATTGGAAAAAATATTACAAATTAGGGCGTAGAGTAGATTAATCACCCCTCTCTTTTTTAAAACAAAACAACAACATATCATTTATTTTTTATGCAAAAGACAACCATATTAAAAGCAATCATTGGGTTATTTTTTAGTCTTGTAATTTTCTCATGTGGAGATAACCAAAAAACAAACGAAACTTCATCAAACTCTGGGTCTTCAATGGCTCAAACAGAAAAAGCTGCTTTAGCTGTTTCTACTGCCAAAGATTATATCGGTACTCCATACAAAAGTGCAGGTGTTGATAAAGAAGGAGTAGATGCAAGTGCATTAACAATGTTATCTTGGAAAGCTGCAGGTGTTAAATTGGCTAGAATTGCGCAAGAACAATCTCGTCAGGGGCAGCAAGTGGTAATGGATCAAGTTTCTTCTGGAGACCTTGTATTTTTTGCTCAAAATAAAGGCGGAAAACAAGTAAGTCTTTGTGGTATCGTTACAAAAAAGACAGCTCAAGGATTTAACTTTATCTACACTTCTTCAAAAGATGGTGTAAAAGAAACTGCTTTTTCTCCTTACTGGAAAGACAGGTTAGTCGTTATCAAAAGAGTAGGATAATCTATTTCTTTTCGATTGGTGAAAAGTAATTACGAATCAAAATTTAGGTTCTAATTCTTACACCATTATGCTAAATAATAAGACATTTTAACCGTCGAGAGTTTATTTTGTTTAATTTTAAAGCTATTATTGTGTAGTAAGGATAACAAACTATGGCAGAAAATAAGCATAATTACGACGAGAGTAGCATTAAATCGCTAGACCCTCGAGAACATATACGACTTCGCCCTGGTATGTATATCGGTAAATTAGGAGACGGATCTGCTCCTGATGATGGTATTTATGTACTAGTAAAAGAAGTTGTCGATAACAGTATCGACGAACACATGATGGGATTCGGTAAACAGATCGATGTAAGTGTGGAGGATGGTTCTGTTTTGGTTAAGGATTACGGTCGTGGTATTCCATTAGGAAAAGTGGTAGACTGTGTATCTAAAATCAATACAGGTGCAAAATATGACTCTAATGCTTTCCAAAAATCTGTAGGTCTTAATGGTGTTGGTACAAAAGCTGTTAACGCATTATCTAACTTTTTTAGAGTTCAATCTGTAAGAGAAGGAGAAAAGAAAGTAGCAGAATTTGAGGCAGGTAAATTAATTAATGATTTCCCTGTAGCTTCTTCTAATGAAAAAAATGGAACAACGATCTACTTTAAACCGGATGCTTCCATTTTTAAAAACTATCGATTCCTTCCTGATTATTTAGATGATTTATTTTGGAACTATGCCTACTTAAATGCAGGACTTACTCTAAAACTAAATCAAAAGTCATTCTTTTCTAAAAATGGTCTAAAAGACCTTCTAGAAAGAAAAACAAATGCTGAGCAAATCAGATACCCTATCATTCACTTTAAGAGTAATGATATCGAATTTGCATTTACTCATGCCAACCAATATGGAGAAAACTATCACTCTTTCGTTAATGGTCAAAACACAACGCAAGGTGGTACTCACTTATCTGCTTTTAGAGAGGCGATCGTAAAAACAGTAAGAGATTTCTTCGGGAAAAACTTTGATGCAACGGATGTTAGAGCATCTATTATTGCAGCTGTTTCTGTAAGAGTTCAAGAACCTGTTTTCGAATCACAAACGAAAACTAAACTTGGTTCTACTCATATTGCTCCTGATGGTCCTACTCTTCGTACTTTTGTCAACGAATATGTACACAAAGAACTGGACGACTTCTTACATAAAAATACAGAAGTAGCTCAGGCTATCTTGAAACGTATTCAGCAATCTGAACGCGAGCGTAAAGAAATCGCTGGTGTAAAGAAAATTGCAAATGAAAGAGCAAAGAAAGCCAATCTTCATAATAAAAAACTAAGAGATTGTCGACTTCACTTCAACGACAAAAAAGGTGAAGAAGAAAATAAAAGAAATACCACTCTATTTATTACCGAGGGTGATTCTGCATCTGGTAGTATCACAAAATCGAGAAATGTTCAGAGTCAGGCTGTCTTCAGTCTTAGAGGTAAGCCTTTAAACTCTTTTGGTCTAACGAAGAAAGTGGTGTATGAAAACGAAGAGTTCAACTTACTTCAACATGCACTGAATATTGAAGATGGAATCGACGGCCTTCGTTACAATAGAATTGTCATCGCTACCGATGCCGATGTAGATGGTATGCACATCCGTCTGCTTATTCTAACTTTCTTCTTACAATTCTTCCCTGACTTGGTAGAAAAAGGACATGTTTATATTCTTGAAACACCTTTATTCAGAGTAAGAAACAAGAAGAAAACAATCTATTGTTATTCTGAAGAGGAAAAGAACAAAGCAATTAATGCATTAGGAAATAAGCCTGAGATTACTCGATTTAAGGGTCTAGGTGAGATCTCTCCTGATGAATTTGCTGGCTTTATTGGCGAAGATATCCGTTTGGATCCTGTTATTCTAAGCCAAGACAGTAATATCAAAGAGCTTCTGACTTACTATATGGGTAAAAACACTATGGATCGTCAGAAATTTATCATCAACAATTTAAGAGTTGAAAAAGATGAAATAGAAGAAGCGGAAGCTTAATTTTCATTTTTATGATATAAAGAAAAAGAGGTAGTCATTTCAATGAAATGAACTACCTCTTTTTTTAGGACTAAGAAGAGTAAGATGAAACATCCTGTCTTCCCTCTATAACTAACGTGTAACTATTTAAAATCTTTAGAGAGTTAAGCTCGCTTAACTTTTTATTACTAATACTACTTTTTTTCATGACACTATACTACCTATTTATACAAGGTTTGGTCTAAATAAAACAAATATTTAATATTCAGATATTTACAAATATTCATCACTCTAAACACTGTTTTACCACTGTATCATTACCAATCACTTTGTCCGAAAATGTACATTTTTCATAAGCATTTATTTATGAATTTCTACTTGTAATTTTGAGGCCACACTCTCGACTTCAATATTTATTTCATAATTTTATACTTATGAAAAAGATAGAATTTGTATTACCATCTAACTATAATCAACAACGATTTTTAGCAGATGCTCGATGGATAAATGAAGGAAAACTCCCAACTGTTATTCTTGTACATGGTTTTAAAGGCTTCAAAGATTGGGGTGCTTTTAATTTAATAGCCGATACTTTTGCTCAACAAGGATACTGCTGCATTAAATTAAACTTCCATAGCGATGGAACAACACTCGATATGCCTTACGAAGTAGTCGACCATACTGCTTTTGGTAACAATAATTTCAGTAAAGAATTAGACGACCTCGGTGTACTTATCGATTGGCTTCATCATGAAAGCTGTCCTTTATCGTGTGTTGATACAAATGCTTTATATCTCTTAGGGCACAGTAGAGGTGGCGGAGTTTCTCTATTGAAAACTGCCGAGGATCAACGTATCAAAAAAGTAGCTACTTTAGCCTCTATCCCGAGAGTTGATTCTTTTTCTGAAGAAGTAATGCAACAATGGAAATCAGAAGGTGTTATTCATGTTGTTAATGGAAGAACACAAGAAGAACTTCCTCTTTTTTACCAAGCAGTAGAAGACTTTAATGCTAATAAAGGTCGCTTATCGATCGGCGAAAATATCAGTAAAGTTGCAACACCTATCTTATTAATACATGGAGATCAGGATGAAACCGTTCCTGTACAAAGTCTAGATATGCTAAAAGCTTTTCAACCCAATGCCGAAACTGTAGTGATAGAAGGAGCTTCTCATACCTTTGGATCCAAACATCCATGGACGGAAGAAAACCTACCTGAACATTTACAAGTAGCTATCAATAAAGTATTAGAGCATTTCGGAAAATAGATTTATGGAAGACGCATACTTAACGATCAAAGGTACCAGCGAAGGCCTTTACAAAGAAAAAGGTAGTAAGTTTATTGCTCTAGCACATCATGTTACTACAGAGGAAGAAGCTAAAGCTATTGTCAAAGGCTACCGTAAAGAATATTATGATGCTAGACATTGGTGCTACGCTTACATTCTAGGTGCTGATAAAGCAAAGTATAGGGCCAATGATGATGGAGAACCTAGTGGATCTGCAGGTCTTCCTATTTTAGGTCAACTACGCTCTAGCAATGTCACTGATACCTTAGTTGTTGTCATTCGTTATTTTGGAGGGACTAAACTAGGAGTTCCTGGTCTAATTCATGCCTACAAAACGTCGGCTGCCGAAGCTCTAGAACTTGCAGATATCGAGGAGAAGTTCGTACAACGCAAGATTAAAATTACATTTGCCTACCCCGAGATGAATGATGTAATGAAAGTTGCCAAGCAATACGAATTAGACTTTGGACAACAATCTTTTGATGAACTTTGTCATATTGAATTTTTAGTTAGGGAAAGTTTATTCCCTCAGGTGAAAGAAAAACTAGAAGACGTTAACGAACTTATCTTTTCAGAATTGTAAACTATATGAAACCATTAAACTACTATAAAACGGTATCTTTAAGCTTAAAGAATTATTCAAAAGCATTTCAGTTTATCAAAGAACATCAACTGACAAAGTATTATATCTACATCAGTTTTTTTGCTCTTCTTTTAAGTTTTCTGATTATCAGTGGTGGTTTATACCTGAGTCATCAAACTATACAAGCAGTTGAACAGTTTAGTATGGTCATTTCTTTTAAAGAATGGGTAGCTTCCTCTTTTCCTTCTATTGCCGACTCTTTAGTTTATTGGTCGTTATTTTTCTTGATTGAAGTTCCTATACTCATTTCTGGGTTTCTTGTCTTCCCTGTAATTCTCAATACCATTACTTTTCCTATTCTAGATAGTTTGACAGAGAAAGTGAATACCATTTTGTTTGAACCCGATGCGACCTCAAGCATGAATCTCAAGCGAATGATGAACATGTTTTTTGAAATCACAATTCCTAATGCTTTCAAGAGTATTATCTATTCTTTGATTCTCCTTCCTTTTTCTTTTATCCCTGTCATTGGTCCGTTAGTAGTTGTCATATCTATATCGATCAACGCCTATTATTTGGGTTTTGACGTTTTAGATAACTATTTTGAGAATTGGAACATCAAAGTAGATCAAAGTAAGCGATTTATACGTTCTCATAAGAAAGTATCGATCTGTACAGGTCTTGGGGGAAGCTTAATTGCTATGATACCTATCATTGGAGGAGTTTTATCTCCTGCATTAAGCATCGTTGCTGGTGGGTTAATATTAAAAGAATTAGAAGTTTATGAGACTTTCAAAAACGACATATAATTGCCTATTATCCGTTCTATTTATACTATCATCATGTGGTGCTTTTGAAGAAGATGACACTCCTGGTACTGGTGAATTAGTGGAACAGATTGTGTCTTCGATAGAATTAGAATACAATCTTGCAGATCCTGACGGAGATGCATTACGAGCTATTTTCTATACTTATGATAGTAATAAGCTACTATCTGTTGGGCAGAACTTCATCAACGATTCTTCTTCTTTTATGCTCTTCTCTTATGATGACAATGACTTATTAGATTATATAGAGGTAAGTAATGTTCAAGGAACTATCCTGCACAATTACTCTTTTACCAAAGTCACAGACAAAAGATCGTTGGTTTTAAAAGATGGCAAACCCTATATGAATGTTGCCTACCATAGTAACTCAGATCTTCTTTATAGTGTTCAGAATTTGGGCACTAACACTACTACCTTTTATACTTATGAAGACGGTAATTTAGCCCAGAAAACAATTTTTCTAGAAATTATTGATGATTTGGATAATGCTCCAGATTTAAGAAGTGTCTACTCCTATAGTAATTACGGTACTTCTATCTTTGCTACATTTTTACCTTTATCATCTATTCTTATACTTAATGAAATTGAGGATTATCGTCTGACAAACGAACTATCTACATCAACACATTCTGTAAATGATATCAATAGATATTTCACGAGAAATGACAGTACAAAAATAGAATTCCGATCAATCCTAAATGAATACACTTACCCTAAAACCATCTCAATGATTTATTCGATTCAGGATAGTGCATTCCATCAGATCATTCATTCTATATCATATGTGGGAGATAGCTCTCCTTTCTAAGTTTTTAGCTGGGGATACCTTTTTGTGACTTCTCTCAAAATAAGTCTTGATAAGTATACGGCAAGAATACCTACTATCCATCCACCTAAAATATCTCCAACAAAATGTACACCTACGGCAATTCTGCTGTAAGAATACAACGCTGTCCAGATAAATAATAAAGCAGCTCCCTTTACTTTATTCTTCCATTCCAGAAAGAAAAACAAGGCTATTGCCATAGAAGTAGAGGCATGTGAAGAGACAAATCCTAATGGCCCACCTCTATAACCATGTAATGTGTGGACCAAATCTGCTATTGCACTATCATGCGAAGGTCTTGGTCTATTGACTAATGGCTTGAAGATTTGTGAAGCTATCACATCTGCTAAACCAATAGCTATTCCTACACCTATTAATGTCATTAGAGTATTTTTCCAGCCAAATTTCCAATAAGAAAAACCTATAAGAAATACATACAAAGGCCAAGAATTAACTGGTGTTGTTAACCACCAAAAAAAAGCGTCTGATGCTTCATTATGATGTCCATTTAGAAAAAGGAATAGTTCTCTTTCCCATTCAAAAGGCTGCATATCTAATATCTATTTGAGTTTATGTTTCTTTTCATGAGGATTCGGGAAGTCGTAATTTCCTTTATATCCTCTCAATCTATAGAGATATGCATAACGCATCAATACTCCACTTCTTGTTACTTCTACTCGATCTACTTCTTCAATTTTTTCAAAATAGTTACCAAACTGTTTGTGAACGTCTCTCTCCCAATTCGTCACATTGATAAAGTAAACATCTTCTCCCTTTTCCAATCCACCTCTATCTTCATTGATCCAGGCATATTTATGAATCTGATCCCAATTGCCCATCATGATCATTTTATGATGATTAGGGTAGGCAATATAAAAATCTATATGTGTACCTGGGAACCATTCGAAACCTACGAATTTGGCATCCTTAGGCATGTTTCCGGCTTCTACATCTTTATCAATAATTGGAATAATTTTCTTATTTATCTGCCTCCAACCGTACATATCTTGTGTGAAGTCATACTCACCAAATACTTCCGGCTTATTGATATCATTTTTACCTAATTGAATCGGACTATAATTTATCAACCAATATGCAATGGCTAATAAAACAGTTAAGAAGGTAGTTGAACCGACAATTCGTCTTGGTTTCCAAAGTCTCCAAGCATTTTTCGCTTTTGAATCAATCAATTTCACTCTCCAATAAACTGCAGCAATGATGATTAATGGTAAATATCCAGGGCCTGTCCAATGGGGAAGTGTTCTTCTGAAAATCGCGAAAGATGTAAATACTAAAATCAATGGCAAGCCATTATATAACAATACTTGCAATTGTTTCTTCTCCATCACCTTCTTCCCTTTGAAAATACCCACCAATGCAGCGATAATCAAGTACCAGTTCCAAGGATTATTGTATGCGATTTGTCCACCTACTTCAGTAAAAAAGTAGTCTAATCTTACTTCCAAAGCCGGCGTTACTCTTTCTGTATGGAATGTAAAACTGATAAAATCATTACCATAGTTCCACAACAACACAGGAGTCATGCATAAAACGGCTACTAACCCCGCAGCCCACAAGCTCCAATCTTTCAACCATCTTCTATCTGCAATGATTGCATATAAAGCAACACCTATTCCGATAAAGGCTCCATGATATTTCGACAAACCTGCCAAACCGATCATCAAACCACCTAAAACCAAGTTTAATCTTGTCTTACTATCGATTTTCTCTTTAGGTAAAGATTCCATCAGAAAATACAAGCTCAACATCCAAAACAAGGTCTGTGGAGTATCAGGGATAATAAATATCCCTGCCAAAATCGATGCGTAAATAGATGATGTATATAAAAAAGCAGCATATATACCTGCAATATTATCTTTTAACCTGGATGCGATTTTAAATGCTAAAAATGTATTTATCCCTGCAAACACAACCCCTCCTAATCGCATAAAAAATTCGTAGGGCAATGCTAAATTGAATGTAAAAAGTTGAATCACCCAACCTACCATTGGAGGATG
Source organism: Flammeovirga agarivorans (assembly GCF_012641475.1). Lineage (NCBI taxonomy): Bacteria > Pseudomonadati > Bacteroidota > Cytophagia > Cytophagales > Flammeovirgaceae > Flammeovirga > Flammeovirga agarivorans. Next base: position 898,479 of record NZ_JABAIL010000002.1, read on the forward strand.
ATCAAAATGGCTCAATTCAGGATATAAAGCGTATGTCCAATAATACACCTCATCATTACTAAATTCCATAGTCCCTCCAATAAATCCTCGGACTATAGAACTAATAACAATCAAACGAAGAACAATGCTAGTAGCTCTACTTTCTGTAATACTTTTTGTTTCCATGCTGCAAATCTAATTTTTTATTCGCCAATGCACATGAACTTTTTGAATTTTTCGAAAACAACAAAGCTTAAAAAATGTTTCTATAGTCAACATTGCATCATTATATCCGTAAGTTACCTTAATGAATTTCTTAAATTCTTTATACTTTCATTAATAAACTTCTAGCCCATATGAAATCTACTGTCAAATTTCTGTTCCTGTTTTTTATCACAAGTATTCTTGTATCCTGCGTTGATGACGTCAACTCTACCCCTCCAAGAACAGTACGCGTAAACTTTGATTGGTCTGCTGCCAACCTTGCCGGTTTAGATTCAGCAGTATTAAGAGTTTCACATCAATCAGCTGCGGCAGAACTTATTGTAAAACCAGATCAAGAGGGCATCAATTTTAATGAAGTAATAGGAAACTTAGTAATTCATGAAACTCCAGACCCCGAGATCATCAATACTCCAAGCATTGGCGTGGTAGATCAAACATATATTGTACCTATAGAAGAAGACTCAGTGACCGTTTTATTTATTACACCAGAAGTGAAATAGTACAATTTTCATAAAGTATTACAATTTGATCTTCAGGTATTTCTATTCAAGAATATTACTTTATTTTTTTCCTTGAGAATTAAAATTAATTATGTAACTTCTTGATTCAAATACTTTTAGAAAACTATTTTATGAAAGTTACAGACTTTATTTCTACAGAAGAAAGCGGAAATAGAGAGGTAAAAGTTAACCGGGTTGAGTTTAGTTTAATTCACGATGGAAAAGATGAAATAAAGGGTGTTTTATATATGCATGTCTACTATTTCATCAACAATTACGATGAAAAACCGATGTGTAGAACCTACAAATTTTGTCATATTCATACCGAGGATTGGCTCTATTATCACTTGGTAGGAGGAAATGACAATATTGAAGCAAGAAAATGGCTACTGGAAAGAATGCGTACTCAATACGGTATTTCTTTCTTAAAGAAATTAAGATAAATCATCAGTAGAAAACAAAAAGCGATAGAAGATTAAATTCTCCTATCGCTTTCTTGTTATATACTCTCCGGTAAAATTAGTCTACCTTCAATACTGACATAAACGCCTCTTGAGTTACTTCTACGTTACCCAACTGACGCATACGTTTCTTACCTTTTTTCTGTTTCTCTAATAGCTTACGCTTACGAGAGATATCACCACCATAACATTTTGCGATTACGTTCTTACGTAAAGCCTTAATTGTTTCTCTGGCGATAATTTTTGTTCCGATAGCTGCTTGAATTGGAATCTCGAATTGCTGACGAGAAATTACTTCACGTAGTTTCTCACAAATCTTCTTACCACGATCATAAGCACCGTCTCTATGAACAATTGCAGAGAATGCATCTACAGGATCATTGTTCAATAGAATATCCAATTTCACTAATTTAGATGGACGGAAACCGATCAATTCATAATCAAGTGAAGCGTATCCTCTAGAAATCGTCTTTAACTTATCAAAGAAGTCAAATACAATTTCTGATAAAGGAATTTCAAAGATCAACTCTACTCTATCTGTTGTTAAGTATACTTGATTCTTCAATTCTCCTCTTTTTTCCATACATAAGCTCATAATTGGGCCTACGTACTCTGCCTTAGATATAATATTCGCCTTGATATATGGCTCTTCGATTCTATCTAATTTAGATGGATCTGGCATATCAGAAGGAGCATTTACAACCACTTCATCTTTAGTAGCATTGTTCATATATGCATGGTATTGTACTGATGGAGCAGTAGTAATCACCGTCATATTGAATTCACGCTCTAAACGCTCTTGTACAATTTCTAAGTGAAGCATACCTAGGAAACCACAACGGAAACCAAAACCTAAGGCAACTGATGTTTCCGGCTCCCATACTAGTGATGCATCATTCAGCTGTAATTTTTCAAGAGATGCTCTCAAGTCTTCGTATTCTGTTGTATCTACAGGGTAAATACCAGCGAATACCATTGGCTTCACATCCTCAAAACCTTGAATTGCTTCTTCACAAGGGCGTTCTGTTAAAGTAATTGTATCACCTACTTTTACTTCTTTTGCTTCTTTAATACCAGAAATGATATAGCCTACGTTACCAGCGGAGATACTTTTTCTAGATTCTTGTTCTAACTTAAGTACACCAATTTCGTCAGCTTTATATTCTTTTCCTGTATTGACAAACTTTACAAGGTCACCTTTTTTCAATGTACCATTCAAAATACGGTAGTATACTTCTACACCTCTGAATGAGTTATACACTGAATCAAAGATTAGTGCTTGTAATGGTTCTTTTGGATCTCCTTCTGGAGCAGGGATTCTATTTACAATTCCTGCAAGAATATTCTCCACACCTAAACCTGTCTTACCTGACGCTTCAATGATATCTTCTCTCTCACAACCTAAAAGGTCCATGATTTGATCCGCTACCACTTCAGGGTTGGCATGTGGTAAGTCAATTTTATTCATCACTGGAATAATTTCCAAGTCATGTTCCATCGCCAAGTAAAGGTTCGAAATTGTTTGTGCTTCGATACCTTGAGAAGCATCGACAATTAGTAACGCTCCTTCACAGGCTGCAATTGATCTTGACACCTCGTATGAAAAGTCAACGTGACCAGGTGTATCAATCAAGTTTAAAACATACTCTTCACCTTCATGAAGGTAGTTCATCTGAATAGCGTGCGACTTGATAGTGATACCTCGCTCACGCTCCAAATCCATATTATCTAGCAACTGACTTTGCATATCCCTTTGTGCAACAGTTTGCGTCGACTCTAAAAGACGATCGGCTAATGTTGACTTACCATGGTCGATATGTGCAATAATCGAAAAGTTGCGAATATTCTCCATCTTGTCCATAATGACAAAGTTACGTGTATTTCTCTAACTCTCTATGACTCTGTATATATCTAACAAAACTATTAACGAAATTATACAGTGTCTGAAAAAATAATCACAAAAATATGGGAAAAGATCAATTGAACATACCTTCACCTTACATTATTATGTGAAACTGATTTAATTTTACATTAAAAAAATTTTCTGTTTTGTATTTTTTCGTGTTATTTTATTATTATATCAACTTTTAACAAACTATTCATTTTATACAAATCACCTATGGACTTCAGTAGAAATAGTTTCTTTATCCCAGAAGAAATACAAAAAAAATTATCACAAATTGACATCTTACTTTGTGGAGTAGGTATGGGAAGTGTCGTTGCAGAAAGCCTTGTACGTTTAGGTGTTTGTAACCTAATTATTGCAGATGGCGATATAGTAGAATTATCAAACCTTAACCGTCAGAACTTTACATCAAATGATTTAAATGAACAAAAGGTTAATTCACTGGAAAAGAGACTTTTGAGCATTAACCCAAAACTCAAGCTTAAAATAGTAAATAAGTTTCTAGTCAAAACTGATCTCCAAGCTTTAATATTAACTGTTGATTTTGTAATTAATACAATTGATTTTGATCAACCGGCATTTTTAGAATGCCACACTCTATGTAAAAAGTATAAAAAATATGAACTCTTTCCCATTAACTTAGGATTTGGAGGTTGCTTAATCTTAAATACACAATCAAGTCCTTCTTGGGATGATTATTATAAGTCATCCGATCATAATAAAATAAAAATGATGATACTTAACGATGTTGTCATCAATAATTCCTTTAGTGAAAAAATGCTGATTAAATTTAATGAGTATAAAACTTCTCCACCTGAACATGATCCTCAGTTACATTCTGCCTCTTTAAGTTGTTCCATATTAATTACAACAACAATCGTTTCTATATTATTAGGAGAAAATATCAAAACATTCCCTGATACAATATCATTTGACCCATTATCGATTATAAAATAATGCAAAAGACAGAATCATATGGCAAAGTCATAGTAGAGCGTTTTTTATTCCCTGGTCAGTATCTAAATGACATCGAATTAGAACAACTACAAAAAAATATTACTTACATAAATAATGACAGAATTAACCATGCTTTAATTTCAGTCAACAATTCTCTTGAACAATTTAGAGAAATGACGAAACATATGGTTATTGCATTAACTTCTTATAAAGAAAAGTATAATGGATTTATTTTTTGTCCTGTATTAAAATCTCCAATCAACGATACTTATATTTTTCATGCAGGTCTTATCGTAATGAATCGCAATTATTTAGGAAATAATGCAATTTCTATTTTAGGCGCTGGAAATGCTTTTTTTGTTTACAAGCATCTAAAAGTTCGTTCCTTTTTTTCTACTAACATAACAAGTACTCCGTCTATAGTTGAATCGTTTTCTAAGTTTGGAGGAAAAAATATTTGGCCATCTCCTAATGCAAACCTTAGAACTCCTAATAAGCATTATAGGTCAATATTGAGAACTTTAAAAAAGGAATATATTAATGTGTTTTTTCCAAAAAATGAGACAATAACTGTTGATGAGAAGCGCTTTATCTTGAGATCATCTTCACAAGAAATGGGATTTAATACATCATTTGATTCAATTCCAAAAGCAGATAGCTTAAAGTATAATCTATTTTGCAAACTTTGGATAAATTATAAAAAACAAGAGGACGTTATTCAAATTGGAGAATTTTCACTACGATCATTCCTTAAAGTTTGGATATATTTAAAATTCTTGAGGTACAAAATAAAGTAATTCTCTTACTAAAGATAGGAAGATAACTTATATTGCATTTGTACTAGATTATTCTTTAATGATAAATAAGCTAAAAAAACGTTGGAATGTTAAGAGTAACACAGATGTTATCATCATCCTCTTAGTCTTTGCACTAACAGGGACTACGTTTATGTACACTATCAAACCTTATGTATATCCAATCTTCGGGATTACTAGTGAAAGTGCTACTTGGGTTCGTATTTTAGCCTTCTTTTTTATAGGACTTCCATGCTATCAAGTACTTCTACTTATTTGGGGAACATTACTTGGTCAATTCAAGTTTTTCTGGGAATTTGAAAAACGAATGTTTAGACGAATGATTGGAAAAAAATAAATCAACTTTGCCTCCTTTACCCTTATTCATTTTATTGTGATTTTCAATATTACCTATCAGTATAACAACAACCATAAATACATTCTTCATAAATACCGTTTAGAGTGTATCCATAAGATTAAATCTGCATCACCATACTTCTTTAGTATTTACATACTAATAATATCATTTTTTGTCTACAATGATTATAGCAGCTTTTCTAATCCAATAAACTTTACTGCTGTAAGAAGCCCCTCTATACTATTATCTATTTTTATGATTCTATTATCATGGATTCCTAAATTCAGAAATAGTACCCACAGATATTGGCAATACTTTTACAGCATTACTATAACTTCTATTATTTATAGCTTATATGCTATCACTTTCCTTGCATATAATCACCCTCTATTTGAAGCTGGTCTTTACATTATCACTGCGATGGAAATGGTTTTCTTTACATATAGTGTATTACCATCTGCCGTTATTACTAGTATTATTCTCGGAGGACTTTTCACCTTTTCTACATTGCTAGAAGTGAACTTTCATATCTTATCGACCTTTTCGTTGCTGCCTAATTTCATAGCCATTCATATTGCGATGATTTTTATTTTTATCATTAAAAACAAGAATCATTATCAAGGGTTTGTCAACTATTGTTTGCTAGAAAATGAAAGAAATAGAAATCAAAAGCTATACGACATCACCTTGAATCAGAACAAGACACTCGTTACGCAAAATTTTAAAATCGAGCAGCAGAAAAACCTTCTTTCTTCTCAGTTTCATGAAATTGAAGACAGTTTAAAGTATGCCTCTAATATCCAAAGTGCTCTTTTACCGTCTTTTCAATCCCTAACACTATCCAGAATAAAAGACGCTTTCCTTTACAATAGACCAAAACACCTTGTAAGTGGTGATTTTCATTGGCATGGAACCACTCAAGAGCATCAAGTAATTGCTACAGGAGACTGTACTGGGCATGGTGTACCGGGGGCGTTAATGAGTATGTTAGGTATCTCCCTACTAGACAGAATTGTCAATACAGAAAAAGTGGATAACCCTAAAGTGATTATCGAAAGACTGCACAGAGAGATCAATCACTTACTTAAAAACACAGAGCACAACAATGATGGCATGGCTTTATCAATCATCTGTGTACCACTTGATACCACAAAGAATACACTCACATTTGCAGGGGCCAAAAGTCCTTTGCTAATCATAAAAAATGAGAAAGTTGAATTCTTCAGAGGCAGTAGATACTATATAGGTGGAGATATCGACCTTCATGAAAAATGCCATAACAATACCGTCAATATCGAAAAAGATATGCTTGTCTATATGTATTCTGATGGCTTTGAAGATCAGTTTGGTGGGGAAAAGAATAAAAAATATAAAGCTGCTCAGTTTAGAACTTTGCTTCAAGGCATTTCTCACAAGACTTGTAATGAACAAAAAATAATGCTTGAACAAGAATTCAAACAATGGAAGGACACCCCATCAAAAGCATCCTTCCAAGTTGATGATGTGTTGGTTATGGGTTTAAGATTCTGATACAGGTGCTATTTTATCGATTTCATCCAAACGCACTGTATCACCGTTATCCAAAACAGCATATTCCACTTTATCCACTACTTTTAAGGTATGGATTTTCGTTTGTACAGAGTGGTTGTTGTACGAGATAGCCAATAGAGTTCCTCTCATGGCCCATATTTCATAATGGTCGTACACTGTACAACTTATTGGGCGATAGCTATTGTCGGAGTTTGATTTTCCCATGATTTTCTTTGATGCTCAATAACGCGTTTCATCCCTAAAGCATATCCAATATGTACACCTTCATGTACATTATTAAATTTGATCGCTTCTGAAACTGTAGTAATCGTAACTCCAAGTCCAGATACGTACTTTTCATACTTTCTAAAAACGCCTTTTACAAGGTCTTCATCCAGTTTTTCAAGCAATGTAATCGAGAGTTTCTTTAGTTCGTGGATCTCATCTTCGGTAAGGTCTCTTTCGGGTTTGCTACCTTTCCTGAATAGTTTGATCCATTTTTCGTCGATTCTTGGGGTAAGCCCGGACTTGTTGTAACACAATAATTGATGGGTAACAATATTATGGCCAAAGTTCCAGATAATATTATTATTGTAGCCTTCTGGGATGTAGTTAAGATCTTCAATAGACATACTTTCTACCAAAGAAATAAAGCGTTTACGCAGCTTTCTAGATGTGTTAAACATAAGATATAGAGGTTATACTTTACAAGTGTCTAAAGTACAAAAATTATTTTCTACATCTAATTTTTTAGGACATAAAAAAGCCTTCATTATCAAAAATAATAAAGGCTTTTTAACTGAATATCAATTCACTAGTTTTCATTCATCTTGCATGTTTCTAGTAAAATGATCCTATCCATAAATAAGTTTATTTCGTTTTCTACATCGTAATCTAAGTCTTTATTGAACTGTATATTGACTAATCGATCCAACTCTTGTTGTAATTCTGCCAATTTACTTTTTAATGTCACTCGACGCTCCATTTCTTCAATAATAGCATCTAAATGTGGAAACTTATTGTCCTTGATATATTTCTTCAACTCTTCCTGATCATCGTACGAAAGACCCTCATGAGCTACCTGAGCTAATTTTAGACCTTCAACTAAATCTGCTGTTTGACTATATTCTGTGAATTTTTCTTTCAGAACTTCAACAAGAAAGGATGATGAGATATTCATAGTATTAGAATTTTTAAGCAACAATAATTTGTAAGACTGATTGATCTTCTTTCTATTAGTTAAACTTGATCTCATCGTTTTCTGTTCGGTTTATTAATCTGTATTAACAATGCAATATAAAAGTATTATTTTTCGCAGTTTCTATTGTATTAACTCCGAATTTCAGAACATAGTATATGTTGTCTTACTTTTTTAACCGATAAAATAGGGAATAAAAAAAAGAGCTCCACAAGGCAAAGCTCTTTTCCAACCCAAAAACTAACTATTTCTCATTGCTATACTCTTTGGATAGAGATAATTACTACATTACCTCATCTCTAATATTTTTACAACTCAAACTTAATTGAGTACTATTTCTATCTGATTACATAACTTATACACCTCAATTATAACTCTCCCTACCTTTTAATATTTAAAAATTTGTTAAAATTTAAATTGATTACATAAAATAAAAGCAACACTATAACATTTCACAAATAGATTATAAAATTGACAACATTTTAAACATTAAATTTCACCTTATGATGTTTTTTTTAAACTTTAATGCATATTTTTGTTTAAATAATTATCAAAATAGGTAAATACACCCCTCCCTACCTTTTTGAGTTTTTTTTTCAGAATATGTTTGATAGTAAGAAATGACAAAAGTAGATACCCTAGGAAGAACACAACATAAATATGCCCTTGTGGATTGTAATAGTTTTTATGCTTCCTGTGAAAAAGTTTTCCGCCCCGACCTTTCTCACCTACCTGTAGTAGTACTTTCTAATAACGATGGATGCGTTGTCGCCGGTAGTAAAGAAGCAAAGAAGCTTGGACTAAAAATGGGAACACCTTTCTTTAAGGTCAAAAATATCATTCATAAACATCAGGTATCTGTCTTTTCGTCCAACTATGCATTATATGCCAGCCTTTCTAAACGAGTAATGAGTATCCTTAAAGAATACGCTCATGCAATTGAAGTCTACTCCATTGATGAGGCTTTTTTAGATTTAACAGCTACAGAGAACAGCGAGGAAATTGGACAACTTATACGTCATCGTATCTGGGAAGAAACCGGTATTCCTGTCGCTGTGGGTATTGGTACTACCAAAACACTTGCAAAACTGGCCAATCATGTTGCTAAAAAAGACGATCGCTTTAATGGAGTATGTGAGTTTGAGAATTATTACAAAGACAAACAGTACATTGCTCATTGGAGTGTCGATGAGCTTTGGGGGATTGGCCGACAACATACCTTATCTCTAAAAGAATATAATGTACGAACTATCGGTAGCTTTATGGATCTTCCTGAAGGGAAAATCAAAAATCAATGGCATATTCCAGTATGGCGTATCTATAAGGAACTTCAAGGGGTGCGATGTAATGAATTTTCTGCTAAAGTCGCCGCTAAAAAAGGGATCGGTACAGCCAGGACATTTTCTAAACCTGTCAATGATTGGGATAAGCTAAAAGAAATTTTTTCTGGCTTTGTTGCCTTGGTGGCGGAAAAGCTGCGTAAACAAAACTCTTGTACCCAACGCATCTCCGTTTTTGTATCAACAGACAAACATAGAGAGCAACATCCCTATTACGGAAGTAAAAGTATAAAACTCGATATACCCACAGACGATACCGCTTTATTGATAAAAGTAGCTATCCCACTTTTAAAGTCGATTTTTTTCGAAAAACACAATTATAAAAAGGCTGGTATCTATATTATGGACATTACTCCTAATTATTCTCGCCAGTTATCTATAGAAAATTACTGTTCTGAGGAAATTCTTACACGGCGAAGTAAATTGTTAGACACACTTGACAAGCTTAACCGAAAAATGGGAAAAAATACAGTAGTCTTTGGTTCTCAGCGTATAGAAAGCAGAAATGCGTTTGACATGAAGCAGGAGCACAAATCGGCAGGTTTTACAACAAAAATCGATGAATTACTGTCTGTTAGATAATTGAATTACTTCGGTTTAATCAGAATAACAAAGTACATCTACCTGTAAAATTTTAGTTAAAAATTAGAGTAATAAAAGCTTAATTACCCAATAATATGCTGTGATAATCTTAAAAAAACGCAGAAATATCACATACCTCCTTTTTTTTCGTATAAAATCATTGTTTTTCATAGGATTTTTCTCACTTTTGTGATGTACTTATCAAAGAAGTGGTTAATAGCTTCTAATGTTTTGATAAAAACGGAACAAAAAGGAGATTAATCTAGTTAGATAGGTACAATATGAAACAAGTCATAAACGTACTTTCAAGAAATTGAAAGGATATTTATAAAGAACTCATTTTTAATTGGTTTTAGTTTTTAGCTAAGTTGTTAAAGGTCCTGCTCTATGAGCACGACCTTTTTCTTTTTTTATACCTATTTTTTTTAGAGAGCTATTACGCTAAACCTTTTGTCATATAGTTGACGATGAGATCGTGATCAACATCAATATCTTTAGACAGCATAGATTGTACACCGAGCATTACAGTACCGGCAAAAATCATCTTATTAGTATCATTATCAAAAAGGCTCATATAAGCATCCCTTACATAAAGCATAAAAGGATTTCCACCTCTACCCTTCGATTCTAAGAATTGGATAATCGTAGAGTACTCATAAAAAAAGTCGATTTCAAAACGGTAGAATGACTCAATAGTCTGATCCAATTCTCTATATTGTTTCGCTTTTTTCTCACCAATAAGTTTCACAATAGAATCAACAAGGCCGTATTCTCCGTCGAATCTAGTATAAAAAACTTTAGTTGTAGTACCACAGTGGCTTGCTAGTTTTCTTAACGACCACTCGCCACCATCAAGAATGTATTGAATTGACATTTCAATCATAGCATCCTTAGTAGGAGCAGCGTTTTTTCTTACTTTTAACATAATCAATTAGGTATATTAGATAATCGTATTGTCTTATTGTAGCTTTTCATTAGATTAAATGAAACATTGTTTCAAATATCATTTAATTTATGTAAAAAAACACCATTACTAAAGAATATTTTTGTTAAAAACATCATTATTGTACTTTGCTACAACTAGCATTGTATAGGTGATTGGAACATCAACAGTAAAGAAAAAAGAATGACCGCGAAAGAAATACATCAATTAATATATACATCACTTGAAACAGTATATGATGAGAATGAAGCAAATAGCATTGCTTATTTATGGTTAGAAAAAAGGCTTCAGCTAAGCCGTACTGATGTGATTCTACAAAAAGAGGCCATCGATTTTAATAAAGAACTATTTCAACAAGACCTTAAAAGGCTTCAAAAACATGAGCCAATACAGTATATAATTGGAGAAGGGGACTTTTATGGGCGGGTATTTCAACTAAATAAAGATACTTTGATTCCTAGGTCTGAAACCGAAGAATTAGTTCACCTGATCTTACAAGAAAATAAATCTGGTCAGTTGTTAGATATTGGCACAGGTTCGGGGTGTATTCCTATTACAATAGGGCTTGAAAGCGACATCATTACATTCGGTATAGACGTGAGCGCATCTGCCTTAACTAAGGCAAAAGAAAACGCTCATAGCTTAAATAGCACTACAAAATTTCAATTACTAGACATTCTAGAACAAGACCTAAGCTCATTTGATCCATTAGATATTATCGTAAGCAACCCACCGTATGTTACTTATAAAGAAAAAGAGGTGATGGATAAAAATGTAGTCGAGTTCGAACCAGAATTAGCCCTTTATGTAGAAGATGACAATCCTTTGATTTTTTATAGACGGATTTCAATGTTAGCATCACAAAAACTTACAGAGAGAGGAAAGCTATATTTCGAAATCAATGAGCAGTTCGGTCAAGAAACCGCAGACTTGATGAAAAAAGATGGATTTAAAAACATCGAAATTATCAAAGATTTCCAAGGAAAAGATAGAATAGTAAAAGGTATACTGTAATAAAAAAGGGTAAGCTTCAATTGAAAAGCTTACCCTTTTTTTTATCCTTCTCTTAGATTATATTTTAATTACTCTTACAGCTAGCATCACATCCAATGCAAGCAATAATAAGCCAACTAATAAGAAGTAATAATATTTATTGGCACCCACATCGGCCATTCTAGAACTTTTTAGCTCTCCTTCGATATCATTAATAGACGAAATCAAACGGTTTATATCATTCTGCTTATCACTAATCTCAAAATATTTACCATCAGTTTCTTTAGCTAATTCTTTTAAAGAGGCTGAGTTGAGTTTTGTAATTACATCATTCCCCATTTTATCTCTCTTAAAGCGGTAACCTGCAGGAATCTTACTTCCTTCTTCTGTACCAATCCCCAAAGTAAATAGACGAACGCCTTCTTCTTTGATGTTGTACACCGCATCATTGGTATTTTTACCATGATCCTCTCCGTCACTAATTAAGATAATTACTTTCGATGCTTTTTTAGCACTTGGAAGTCCTTCTTCTGCATCATTAAGTTTAGTAATTGCCATTTCAAGTGGTGGAGCGAAGTCAGTGCCTGTATTCGAGATAAGTGATGTACTCATTGTTTCAATAAACATATTGAGTGCATTACCATCATATGTCAATGGACATTGTAAAAAAGCGTCGCTGGTAAATACAATTAAACCGATACGATCGGAATTGAATGATTTAACGATCTGCTTTAGTTCAAATTTTAATTTGGCCAACCTCGAAGGCTTTACATCTACAGCATCCATCGACTTAGATAAATCAACACATATGTAAATATCCTTACTAATCGCTTTTACTTCTTTTTTCATCTCTCCAAAGGATGGACCTAAAAGAGCAAAAATGAATAATGAAAAATAAAGCGATCTTAAGATCAATTTATATAAAGTGGCGCCGCCTTTTGCTCTAAAAGATTTTCTAGCTCTAATGATTCGAACCAGATACAATCCATAAAGCACGATAAAAACTGCAATTAAAAGCAATTCTACACTACTGAGCTCTCCTGCAAATGTCATGTTTGTTATAAAGTGTTTACCCTGTTTCAGTAAAAATGTATGCTAATTTAAAAGATTTATTGATGTAAAGGAAAATGCTAAAAAAAATTGAAGTTTTTTATAATTGACAATCAATACAATGCATAAAACATAAATTTAATTAACACTTTTTTATTTAAAACGATTTGGATTAATCGACCTCATCGAACATATTTGCATCGCATTAAACAAAAAGGCAGTCAGAAATGACGATCTAAGTTGTGCAAGGAGAGTTGCCAGAGTGGTTAATGGAGCGGTTTGCTAAACCGTCATCGGGAAACCGATGCATGGGTTCGAATCCCATACTCTCCGCAAGTTCGGGATGTAGCACAGTCCGGTTAGTGTACCTGGTTTGGGACCAGGGGGTCGCAGGTTCGAATCCTGCCATCCCGACAAAAGCGATCTTCTAGTAAGGAGATCGCTTTTTTTATATCCTTCTATCTCTTTCATAGCACCATAACCTAAAACATATGAAAAAGATTGTTCTAATTGCCAATCCTATCTCAGGACAAGGAAAAGCAAAAAAAGCCGCACTTCTCACAAAAGAAGTACTGGATCAGAAAAATCATGATGTACATATTGAGTACACAAAACATGCAGGCCATGCAACTACACTTGCCCAAAATCTTAGCCAACAATATGATATTGTAGTTGCAGTAGGTGGTGATGGCACTGTCAATGAAGTTGCTCAAGGTTTAATCGAATCAGGCAAAACACTTGGAATAATACCTACTGGATCTGGGAATGGTCTGGCTAGGCATCTAAAAATTCCAATGAACACCAAAAGTGCAGCTCTGTGTATTGACAAGGAAAAGAAAACATCTATTGATACTCCTACTATTAATGGAAAACACTTTTTTTGTACTGCTGGTATAGGTTTCGATGCACATATATCACATGTCTTTAGTAAAATGAGTGGACGTGGGCTATCGAATTATGTTAAAGCCATTTTTAAAGAGTATGGAAGCCACAAAGCCGGCAACTACACTTTAGCGTATAACAATCAAACAGAAACTGATCATGCTTTTGTGATTACTGTGGGTAATGCTGCTCAATATGGCAACGAAGCGATAATTACTCCCTTAGCATCTATCAAAGATGGTCAACTAGATGTAACAATCTTGAAGAAACCATCACTTATAACAGCGATGAATTGGGGTATCCGTTTATTTATGGGAAACATTCATAAAGGACCAAATACCAAATACTTCTCCACAAAAAAATTGACTATTGATACTACAACAGATGAAAAAGTAGTCAACGGTCATAGAGATGGAGAACCAGATCAGTGGAGCTTCCCATTGGAATTTAGTATCAATGAAGGAAGAACACTAAATGTTATTGTAAATTCTGATGAGATATAAATTCATCACATTAATAAAAAGATAAATATATTTACGCTATCACTAAAAACAAGAAAATGCAACAAAGCAAAGAATCAAAACTATTGATCTACTCAATGTTGATCATGTTTGTACCTTATATTATATCGTTAGTTACACATGAGACTCAAAATGCCTGGTGTGTACATCTACTGAATGATAACCATACAGAGTTTTTTGATTACTTCTTTAAGTATACTACTAACTTGGGAGATGGTCTAGCGTTGATCCCGTTCTTAGTAATATTATTAATCGTTAGAAAAGAATATTGGTCTGTTTTGGTAATGGCTTCTGCCCTTCATGGTATTTTCGTATATGTTGGCAAAGAAATTATCTTAAAAGGAACTGACTTTGCATTAAGACCCGCAGGGCTACATGGTGCAGACGCATTTAATCAGATATTAGATGTTCATATGCATTTAATCGATACGTTCCCTTCTGGACATGCTACAACAGGATTTGTTATTGGTGCCATGTTCATGTTAATCATACCCAACTGGAAAGGTTTCGTTATTGGTATGTCTTATGGATTAATAGTAGCTATCTCTAGAATGTATCTAGGCCAACACTTCTTAGTTGATGTATCTTTTGGAGGTATTTCCGCTTTCGCAATTGTATGGCTATGTTGGTATATCTGTGATAAAAAAGGTTGGATAAAATTAAAACCTTGGGAAAAATAAATAGAAAAAGGGAAGTGATTTTTGAAGTCACTTCCCTTTTTTAATATACACCTCATTTGCTTTAAGGTGTCATCTTATTATCAATAGCTCTTGATGAGAATTCTTGCATAATACCTTTAGCAAGGTCGGTTAGTTTTTTCTCTTCAGGTAGTCCTGTATTTTTTAGATCATGCTCTTGCATTCTGTCAGTTTTGAAATTATACATAAACTTCACTTCCTTCCCATCAAAGCCTAAAACATAATCTCCTTCAACCACCTGAAAAACATTTGGTCCAATAAAGCTCACTGCAAAATGTAAAGCTGTAGAATCCATAGCATCTGAACCAAAAGCCACAAAATCTTGCTCTACTCCTAAATAATCCATCACTGTTGGAAAGATATCTATTTGTTGAGTGACCGTCGAATCTATTCCTACCAAAGCATCATCAGAAGGTGCATAATAAATAATTGGAACTTTAAAGAGGCCTAAACTAGTAGAATACTCTTGATAATGCACTTGATTGGTATGGTCCGCTGTAATCACAAACAATGTATTCTTAAACCAAGGCATTTTCGACGCCGTTTTAAAGAATTGCTGTAAAGCGTAATCTGTATACTGAGTACCTCTATTTAATGGAAGCGGTCCTCCTTTGAATCTATCTTCGTATTCTTCTGGAATCTTAAAAGGATGATGAGATGAAAGTGTAAATAAAGAAGTATGGAAAGGTTCCTCAAAAGTGTTCATTGTTTCAGCAAAAAACTGCAGGAAAGGTTCATCCCAAATCCCCCAAGTCCCATCAAAATCATCGTCATTATTGTACTCGGTCATACCATAATACTCTTGGTATCCCGCCAAATTCATAAAAGCCTGAAAACCCATTGAACCATTAGGGGCTCCATGGAAAAATGCCGTCTTATACCCTTCTTTATCTAAAACCGAGGCCATACTATTAATAGTATTAGTAGAGTAATGAGACAGTACATATGGTGAATAAAATGCAGGAATACTGGCAACTACTGATGGTAATGCATCGATAGATTTTCTACCATTAGCAAAGGCGTTAGCAAATGTTCTACTATGTTGAATCAACGAATCAGTAAAAGGTGTATAACCTTTATAATCTTCATCTAATGAATTCTGATTTAATGTACTGACATACTCTCTACCGAAACTTTCAATCACTATCGTTACCACATTCATTTTCTTCTGTGGTTTTCCAGTTATTCCATGATGATATGCTGAATATACTTCCTCTAACTGTTCTTTAGTGAAGAATTCTTGTTTCTTTGCTACCTTTTTATTTAAAGTTCGAAGTACAGAAAATGGAGTGTTTAAAACAATCGCCATCTCTAAAGGCTTCTTCACAAATTCACCTGCATTATTTAATGAAATCGGACGGGTAGTCCCATCAAATCCACCTCTTGCTCCTCCAAAAATCAATACGCCACAAACCAATAAAATTGAAACATGCTTCATCAGGTAAGAGGACATCTTGATTCTGCGTCTTGGTTTTTCTACATCAACTAATGAGTATGCTTTAACAAACAGGAACATCAAAGCAACCCAGATTAGAGTCATATACCAGTAATCAACGAATAAAAATCTAAAAGCTAGTGTTGCTCCATTTTGTTCGTGAGAAAATTCATCAAAAATAGAAGCAGTAGTCCTTTTAGAAGTAAATCTAAAGAAAATCACATCTGCTAGGTTAGCAGCAAGTGTTATAGCATTCACTATATACACAAACCACTTAATTACATTTTGATAGGTTTTATTGTAACGAGCAGTAATAGGCAACAAACTCATCAAAATAAAAACTCCATTCGTATAGATAACTGCAGGCAAATCAAACTTTAATCCGCCTAAGAATAATTCAAAAAGATCTGCTCCAGGAAAATAAGAAGTATTAAAAAGGTAAAAGATTGCTCTGCTTAAAGTATACAAGAGCATAATAAGTATGAATCGATATAAGGTTACCCCGAAAATGTTTTGTGATTTTATATTTTGAAGCATAATAATTTGAAAATTTCTATTTCCTGTTTAAGCTTTCAAAGGTAAAAAAAAAGAATTCAGAAAATGATATTAAAACTAAAACAACTCTCCTATTTTTGTCATTACACTTATAGTGTATACAACAGATCAAAAGTTATTCATGGCAGAGTCACACCACATTCGTCAGATTGAGTTAAAAGACTTAATCAAAGCTTATAAAAACGATAGCAATACCGCATTACTCATTAATCAATTAAAAGAAGATAAACCTTATGCAACATACCTAAAAGGTTTAGCAGGAAGTTTGGATGCTATTATTGCGGCATCAACTTATAACGAATTGAAAGGATGTCATGTTTTTGTGATGCATGATGCAGAGGAAGCCATTTATTTCCTCAACGATCTACAAAACTTACTACCAAAAGAAGATATTTTTTACTTTC
The DNA here is from genome assembly GCF_012641475.1 of Flammeovirga agarivorans. Taxonomy (NCBI): domain Bacteria; kingdom Pseudomonadati; phylum Bacteroidota; class Cytophagia; order Cytophagales; family Flammeovirgaceae; genus Flammeovirga; species Flammeovirga agarivorans. The sequence goes on from NZ_JABAIL010000002.1 coordinate 915,790, forward strand.
CTTCTTCTTACAAAAAACCTTTTGAATTTACTGTTGTAGAAAACGCCAATGTATTACTAAGAGCTGAAACACTCAGTGCTCTAAATGAAGTAAAAAACAAGGGAGCAATTTTAGTGACTCACCCTGCAGCTTTAACCGAAAAAGTAATCAATAAAAAATCTTTAGTTGAAAACACTTATGTCGCAAGAGTAGGTGAAGACATCGACCAAAGTTTTATTAGAGAGCTCCTCATAGAGTATGGGTTTGAACCTTCTGATTTTGTTTACGAAGCAGGACAGTTTGCTATTAGAGGAGGTATCATCGATATTTTTTCTTATGCCAATGAACTGCCATTTAGAATAGAATTGTTCGGTGATGAAATTGAAAGTATTAGAACATTCGATCCCATCACACAGCTTTCTCAAGGGGAAAAGGATCATGCACCAATTGTTCCCAACGTCCACAATAAATTATTGCAAGAAGTAAGGGAATCATTATTAGAATTTCTTCCTACTTCTACAATGTGGATCAAAGACTACGAGTTACTTGTAGATACCATTGATCAATATTTTGAGAAAGCCACAGAAACTTTCGAGGATATATTAAGCATGAGTGATGGTACACAAGTTATCAACTCTCCAGAAGAAATATTTGAAACGAAAAAAGATTTCACAAAAAGGCTTAGCAATATAAACAGAGTTCTTTTCGGTAATAGAAAAGGCTTACGTTCTGCCCAAACCATCACTTTTGATACTAAACCACAGCCTTCTTTCAATAAAAATTTCCATCTACTTGGAGAAACTTTAGAAAAACAACAGTTAGCAGGAACGCGTAATATCATTGCCTCAGACCTACCGAAGCAATTAGAACGCTTGCAAACCATCTTTGAAGAGATCAAGCCAGATTTATTCGTACAAGAATTAAACTTAAGTTTAAGAGGTGGATTTATCGACAACCAAATGGATATTGCTCTGTTCACAGATCATCAGATTTTCGAACGATTCCATGCTGCTAAATCGAAAAAGAAATACTCCAAATCGAAGTCCATGACGCTTAAAGAGTTGAGAGAACTAAAAGCGGGCGACTTTGTAGTACACATGGACCATGGAGTGGGTCGATTTGCAGGGATGGAAAAAACGGAAGTCAATGGCAGAGAACAAGAAAGCATTCGTTTGGTGTATAGAGACAATGATTTACTTTACCTCAGTTTACATTCACTCCATAAAATATCAAAATATTCTGGACAAGAAGGTAGACAACCAACGGTTAGTAAATTAGGATCTCCAGAGTGGGAGAATAAAAAGAAAAGAGCCAAGAAAAGAGTTAAAGATATTGCCTCTGAATTAATCTCTTTATATGCAAAACGAAGAGAATCCCAAGGTTATCAATTTGATAAAGACGGGTACTTACAGGCAGAACTAGAATCTTCTTTTATCTACGAGGATACACCAGACCAAGCAAAAGCGACACAAGAAGTCAAAGAAGATATGGAAAAGCCATATCCAATGGATCGATTAGTTTGTGGTGATGTTGGTTTTGGTAAAACTGAAGTAGCAGTAAGGGCAGCTTTCAAAGCTGTTTGTGATAGTAAACAAGTAGCTATTTTAGTTCCTACCACCATTCTTGCTATGCAGCACTACAAAACATTCATTGCGAGAATGCAAGATTTGCCTTGTAATATCGATTATATCAACCGCTTTAGAACAACGAAGCAAATCAAAGAAACACTGAAGAAGGTAAAAGAAGGAAAGGTTGATATTCTCATCGGGACACATCGAATCACTAGTAAGGATGTCGAGTTTAAAGACTTAGGTTTGATGATCATCGATGAAGAACAAAAATTTGGTGTAAAAACAAAAGAGAAGCTCAAAGAAATGAGGATAAATGTAGATGCACTAACACTGACAGCCACTCCTATCCCAAGAACACTTCACTTCTCATTATTGGGCGCTCGTGATTTATCCGTAATCGAAACACCACCACCAAACAGGCAACCGGTCACTACAAAAATTTCTACATTTAGCGATGAGGTAATTAGAGATGCTGTACATCATGAATTAATGAGAGGCGGCCAAGCCTTTTTTGTACATAATAGAGTAGCAGACATCGAACACTTTGCTAATAATATTATGCGACTAGTACCTGATGCAAGGGTTACTTATGCACACGGACAAATGGATGGTCCTACATTAGAGAAAGTAATGTTACGCTTTATTCAAGGAGAATATGATGTATTGGTTTCTACTAATATTATTGAATCAGGCTTAGATATTCCGAATGCAAATACTATCATCGTTAACCAAGCACATATGTTTGGTTTATCCGACTTGCACCAAATGAGAGGCCGAGTGGGACGTTCCAATAAAAAAGCTTACTGCTATTTATTAACCCCACCAACTATCGGACTGTCTTCTGATGCTCGTAAAAGATTATCTACTTTAGAAGAATTCTCTGATTTAGGTGATGGATTTAAAGTAGCTATGAGAGACCTCGACATTCGAGGAGCAGGAGATTTATTAGGAGGGGAACAATCTGGTTTTATTAATGATTTAGGTTTCGACACTTTTAATCACATCCTGGAAGAGGCGGTTCAAGAAATCAAACAAACAGAATTTGCTGACCTATTTAAAGAAGAGCTCCAAGCACAAACTGTTAGTGTAAATACTGTCATTGAAACCGACTTTGAGATCTTAATTCCTGATTCTTATGTATCTAGCATCTCTGAAAGATTAAACCTATATATGAGAGCAGATAAACTCAAGAATGAAAAAGAGATTGAAAAATTCTCCAAAGACTTACAAGATCGATTTGGCCCCATGCCACAGCCTGTAGTGGATCTATTAAAAACCGTAAGAATGAGATGGGTGTCACAAAAGTTGGGAATTGAGAAGCTTATTCTTAAAAATGATATGCTAAAAGCCTATTTATTAGAGCATACGCAGGCATCTTATTATCAATCTGAAGAATTTGGTAAAATTTTGATGTATGTCCAATCACATCCAAAAATTTGTCAGATAAAGGAGACAAAAAAGCGTTTAATACTTAATATAGAAGAAGTTACAGACATAAATAGGGCGTTAGAAGTATTACATATTCTAGAGAAATAAGGACTTTATTTTTAAAAATATTCACACTTTTACTTTTTGGGTACAATTATTGGATAATTGTTTTTGGATGACGTTTCACGACGGTGAGGAAACGCTTTTTTTGAAATTACTTTACACTTAACTGTGTATTTAAAAAATAGAGATCTGAATATCATGAGCAAAAGGAATCTTCTTTATTTGGCTTCTGCATTGATATCTGCACTTGTAGTATCAGGATGTGCAAAAAGTTCAAAACCTGACGCTAACAATCCAGGAGGCTATAGTACAATGACTGGTTTAGAGTATAACGGAAAGGATGACAATACTTTCTCTGTACGCCAATACAACGGTATGCCAGAAGTACCAAACATGCGTTACATTGAGGGTGGACGTTTCGTATTAGGTTCATACGAAGAGGACTTAATGAAATCTCGTGATAATGTAGAAAGAACTGTATCAGTAGCATCGTTCTGGATGGATGAAACAGAAGTAGCAAACGTTCACTGGTTAGAATATTTACATTATGTAAGTACTGACTCATCAGTATCAGGTGTATCTTATGAAGAGGCACTTCCAGATACAACAGTATGGGCAGAGCAACTAGCATTTAACGATCAGTATGTAGATCACTACTTACGTTACCCTGGTTTCCGTTTCCACCCAGTAGTAGGTATTACATGGACTCAAGCTCAAAACTTCTGTGCATGGCGTACAAACGTTGTTAATAAGAACTTAGCAATTAACAATGGTACTGATGAAGAAGCAGAAGCTGCAGAAAACGGTGAACCAATTCCATTAGAATCAGGTGTGGTATTACCAGCATTCCGTCTTCCTACTGAAGCAGAATGGGATTATGCATCACAAGCTTTGATTGGTTTACAAGATATCGACGAAAACTACTCTGAGCGTCGTATCTATCCTTGGTCAGGTCACTCAGTTCGTAACCCTTACGGTGAGCACATGGGTGATATGATGGCAAACTTCAAACGTGGTCGTGGTGACTACGCTGGTATCGGTGGTAAGTTGAATGACGGTGCGATGATTACTTCATGGATCTATGACAACCCTCCAAACGATTTCGGCTTATACAACATGGCTGGTAACGTTTCAGAATGGGTTGAAGATATCTACCGTCCACTTTCATACTCTGATATGGATGATTTAAACCCAGTTCGTAAGAATGACTACTTAGATGGTCCTGAACACGGTTACAACTACCAATCATACGGTTATGTACGTCAGTACAATACGTTCATCTCGAACTCTATCCGTGTATACAAAGGTGGTTCATGGAAAGACGTTGCTTACTGGATGGCAGCAGGTACTCGTCGTTTCTTAGATCAAGATTCAGCAACAGCAACTATCGGTTTCCGTTGTGCAATGATCAACCCGGGTGAAAACTAGAATTCACATCGCCTAAAGCGATTAAAATATAAGAGTCCTTACTTCAGCAATGGAGTAAGGACTTTTTTTATGTATAAGAAATAACCACTTTGAAAGAAATTGTAATTACTCCTCTACATCATCAGTTTCAAGCATTTATTTTTTATTACCAACTCCCCTATTCTTCTTAACGTTTTTTCTTCAAATTCTTCTTTAATATTGTTTCATTCTTCATAAGAAAAACCTTACTTTCGTAGTTTGTAAATAAGCTAAATTTGATTGATTTAGCGTAGCTTTCTACTTTTAGAAAGTTGTTTTGAAAACCTTTGGATAGCGCGGTATACCATGGTGAATATCACACAAAAAATCGCTCAACTGCTGAGCATTTCAGAGAAGCAAGTGTCTGCGACACTTGAATTGTTAGATGATGGAGCTACAGTTCCATTTATCTCTCGATATAGAAAAGAGGTAACGGGAAGTTTGGACGAAGTGCAGGTAGCAGAAATCCGAGATAAAGCCCAACAACTTAGAGAACTCGAAAAACGTAAAGAGAGTATTCTAAAAAGTATTGAAGATCAAGGCAAACTAACAGATGCTTTAAAAAATAAAATTCTTGCTACTGAAACAATGTCAGTGCTAGAAGACTTGTACCTTCCTTACAAACCAAAACGTAAGACTAGAGCGAGTATCGCAAAAGAAAGAGGATTAGAACCTTTAGCAGATACTATTGCTTCACCAGACTTATCTACAGATATTGTTGAAGAAGCAAAAAAATACATCGATCCAGAAAAAGACGTTACAGATGTAGAAAAAGCTTTAGCTGGGGCAAGAGATATTATTGCAGAACGTCTGAATGAAGACCAGGAAACTAGAGCAGAAATGCGTAAGCTATTTATGAAAAAAGGTAGCTTCAAAGCAAAAGTAATTCCTGGTAAAGAAAATGAAGGTGCAAAATATAAAGATTACTTCGACTGGACAGAAAATGTTGAGAAAGCTCCATCACATAGAGTTTTAGCAATGAGAAGAGCAGAAAAAGAGATGATTATCTCTTTAGATTGTTCACCAGAAGAAGAAGATGCATTATTCTTATTAGAAGATCTACATGTAGATCAGAGAACTCCATCAGCAGATCAAATTCAATTAGCAGTAAAAGATGCTTATAAAAGACTTCTGAAGCCATCAATGGAAACAGAATCTCGTTTAGCGTCAAAGAAAAATGCTGATGAAGAAGCTATTGGTGTTTTTGCTGAAAACTTACGTCAGTTATTATTAGCAGCTCCATTAGGACAAAAAAGAGTACTGGCATTAGACCCAGGTTTCCGTACAGGTTGTAAAGTAGTTTGCTTAGATCGTCAAGGAAAACTGTTAGAAGATGCTGTAATCTACCCTAACGAACCTCAAAGAAAAGTAGCTGAGTCTGCTGCATTGATTTCTCATTTAGTAGCTAAACACAATATCGAGGCGATTGCTGTAGGTAATGGTACGGCTAGTAGAGAAACAGAATCTTTTGCAAGAAACTTAGGATTATCAGGTGTACAAATAGTTGTTGTTAATGAAAGTGGAGCATCTATTTACTCTGCATCTGAAACAGCTAGAGATGAATTCCCTGATAAAGATGTAACAGTAAGAGGTGCAGTTTCTATTGGTAGAAGACTAATGGATCCACTTGCTGAACTTGTAAAAATTGATCCTAAATCAATCGGTGTAGGTCAATACCAACATGATGTAGACCAAACAGCTTTAAAAGGAAGTTTGGATGACGTTGTGATGAGTTGTGTAAACGCAGTAGGTGTAGAAGTGAACACTGCGAGTAAAGAATTACTTTCGTACGTCTCAGGATTAGGTCCAAGTATCGCAAAAAATATTGTGGACTTTAGAAATGAAAATGGTGCATTTACATCTAGAGCACAACTAAAGAAAGTACCTCGTTTAGGACCAAAAGCATTCGAACAGTGTGCAGGTTTCTTAAGAATCAGAGATGCTAAAAACCCATTGGATTCTAGTGCGGTTCACCCAGAAAGCTATGATATCGTTAAGAAAATGGCTGAAAATCTTGGTGTAACTGTTAAAGAGTTAATGGCAGACGAAAACTTCCATAAGCAGATTAAGTTAGAAGATTACGTAACAGACACTGTCGGTCTTCCTACTTTAACTGATATTCTAAAAGAATTAGGCAAACCAGGTCGTGACCCTCGTGAGAAGTTTGAAGCATTCCAATTCCAAGAAGGTGTTGAAAAAATTTCAGACCTTTCAATTGGTATGAAGCTTCCGGGTATTGTAACAAATATTACAAACTTCGGTGCATTCGTAGATATTGGTGTTCACCAAGACGGACTTGTTCACTTAAGTCAAATGGCTGATCGCTATATTTCTGATCCTAATGAAGTAGTGAAAGTACACCAAAAGGTACAAGTTGTAGTCACAGACGTAGATATTGCAAGAAAAAGAATTGCTTTATCTATGAAAGGAATGGACGGCAACTCATCTGCTCCAAAAGGATCAAAAGGCAAGCCGAATACAAATAAGCGTCCTTCTTCTCAAAGACAAAATAAGAGAGAAGAAAACGACGAAAACATGTCTATGGCTGATAAATTAGCGATGTTACAAAATCGTTTTAAATAAACAACAAGGATGCCTGTGCCTAAAAAGTACAGGCATTTTTTCATATTACTCTTACTGTCTCAACATATGATCGCATATAAAGAAAAAGTTGAAGCATGTGTTCAACAAATACAGACACTAATAGACGGATTTCAACCTGAAGTAGGTATCGTTTTAGGTACGGGCCTAGGTGGGTTAGTAGAAGAATTTGACATAAAATACGACTTAGCCTATGAGAAACTAAATGATTTTCCATTATCAACTGTTGAGTCTCATAAAGGGCGACTAATCTTTGGCTATTTTAATGGTAAAAAGATTGTAGCTATGCAGGGTCGTTTTCATTTCTACGAAGGGTATGATATGAAAACTGTTACATTCCCTATTCGAGTATTAAAACTACTAGGAATCAAAGCATTGGTTATTTCTAATGCAGCAGGAGGTATCAACCCTAAGTACAATAAAAGTGATTTGATGATCTTAAATGATCATATCAACCTAATGACAGCGAATCCTTTAACAGGTACTAATATCAATGAATGGGGAGACCGTTTCCCAGATATGTTTGAGCCATACGACACTCAACTAAGAGAGCTTGCCAACCAAGTGGTAAAAGAGAATAATCTTCCTGTGCATGAAGGCGTTTATGCTGCAGTAACAGGCCCTAACTTGGAAACAAAAGCTGAATATAAATACTTAAGCATTATTGGTGCGGATGTAGTCGGAATGTCTACAGTACCAGAAGTAATTGTTGCCGTACAAATGAAACTTCCAGTGTTTGCAGTATCTGTAGTAACAGACCTTTGTTACGAAGGAGCTTTAAAACCTGTTCAATTGGAAGAAATCCTAGAAAACGCTCGTAATGCAGAACCTCATTTGTCTAAATTAATTGGTGGAATTATACAAAAATTCTAAATTAATTGTTAACTTATTCAAATAAGCACGTTAATTGCGTAGTTAAACCTAAGAGTTTACGGAACAATACTTCTTTACTACTTATACCATAAAACTTAATCATGGATAAGAAATTATCGGCTTTATTGCCTCTTGACCTTACTTATATCGATGATGCAATCATCAAATATTCTCTAACAGCCTCACCTGTTTTTTTAGTAGAGAAAATTATTCTATTGCATATCCTCACTGATAATTCAGCAAGTGAAGAGGTAGAATACAACGGCAAATTGCTTACAAGAAAAGACATGGCAGAGCAAAAAATGCGTGACCTTGTTGAGAAGCATGCCAATTTGAATGATCGTAATATTACTTTTGAATATATTATAACAGAAGCTAAGGATGTCACATCTGAAATATTAAAGGCTTCTAAGAAACATAAAGTAGACCTTATTATAGCGGGTAAAAAGAATATCGCAGAAGGTAGTGGTAATATTGCCAGACTACTAACTAGATATGCTTTCTGTACAGTACTTACGGTATCTGAAAACCCTCAAGTACCTATCAAAAAGGCTATTATTCCTATTGATTTCTCTGAAATGTCGAAAAGAGCAATGCTGGAAGGTATTGAAATCGCTAAGAGAAACCATATGGAGTTAATCATCTTGCATATCTATGCACTTCCTACCGGTTATCATACTTCTGGTAAAACTCCGGAAGAGTATGCTTCTGTACTTCACCTCCATGCCGAAAAGAGGTGTAAGAACTTTTTAAAGCAGTTTGATATGGAAGGTGTGAAGTATAAAATCAGACTTCACTTTGATTTATATGGTAACAATGAAGCGAAGATCATCTCAAATATTTCTCTAGTAGAAGATGCTGATCTAATTGTTATGGGATCAAGAGGACGTTCTGCATTAGCAGCTACATTTATTGGCAGTACTACTGAAAACTTAATGAAGCAACATAATACCACCGTTTCAACATTAGTGGTAAAAGACCGCGTGAGAAACCTAGGTTTATTTGGTGCATTATTAGAGATATAATCGAAGGACACTTTTTAAATAACTCTTCAAAGTGTGAGTCGTTACATTTTGAAGAGTTTTATTTTTTATATACTAACGTAAATATTTTTTTCTGCAACTTTCAACTATTCTTATGGAATCGCTTTTTACAACTGCTGGGTTAATCAGCCTTGTAACATTAACTCTTTTAGAAATTGTTCTAGGTATTGACAATGTGATTTTCATTTCGATTGTCAGTAGTAAATTACCTAAAGAACAACAGGATAAAGCTAGAAATCTAGGAATTATCCTTGCCTTATTTGTACGTATTGCTTTGTTATTTTCAATTTCATGGTTAGTGGGATTAGAAGACCCTCTTTTTACTATTCCATTTGTTGAGCATTTAGATGTAGACGGAGCATTAAGTGGAAGAGATTTAATCTTGCTTTGTGGTGGACTCTTCTTAATTGCAAAAACAACAAGTGAAATCCATAACAATGTAGAAGGAGACCCTGAAGAAGAAATGCAAGTCAAAAGAGTCAAGTCTCTATGGAGTGGTGTTTTACAAATTGTCATGATTGATATCGTATTCTCATTCGACTCTATCCTCACCGCTGTTGGACTTGTAAAAGAGATTGAAATCATGATTACTGCAGTTGTAATCTCATTAGGTATAATGCTTTTCTTCTCCAAGAAGATTGCCCAATTTGTTGATAGTAACCCTACCATAAAAATGCTTGCATTATCATTCTTAGTTATGATCGGGTTCTTATTGGTCATCGAAGCCTTTGGGGTACATGTTCCAAAAGGCTATGTATATTTCGCTATGGCATTTGCCTTTATTGTTGAGCTATTAAATATCAGAAGTAGAAAGAAAAACCCAAATAGGACTAAACTTGCTCATCAACATCATAACATTACAGAATCATAGAATATGATCATAAAAATAAAGCCCCTGACCTATCAAGATCAGGGGCTTTTTATATGGAACCAAAACTGAATTATACAGTCATGATATCTTTTTCTTTAGCTACAAATACAGCATCGATTTTTGCAGTGTATTTGTTTGTTAAATCTTGAACTGAAGCTTCAGCATCTTTGATTGCATCTTCAGAAGCACCATCTTTTAATAACTTTTTCAAGCCATCGTTAGTGTCCTTACGAGCATTACGAATACTGATTTTACCTTTTTCAATTTCAGATTTCACCTTTTTAACTAATTCACGACGACGCTCTTCAGTTAAAGGAGGCATGTTAATACGAACTTGCTCACCGTCATTAATTGGGTTAACACCTAAATCAGAATCACGGATTGCCTTTTCGATTTCAGCCAACATATTTTTCTCCCAAGGTTTGATCACTACAGAGTGAGCATCAGGAGTAGAAGCTGAAGCTACTTGGTTAATAGGAGTTGGAGCACCATAATAGCTAACTATTAAACCATCCAACATTGACGCAGAAGCTTTACCTGCACGAATTTTTTGTAATTCGTTTTCAGTATGGCTGATGGCTTTATCCATCATTTCTTTCGCGTCATCTAGGTACATTCCTATTTCCTCTTCCATTGTTATATTTTTTTTGATTATAAAAATCGATTATATAAAATTCTAATTTACGATACAATTGTACCCACTTGCTCTCCTGACATTAACTCAAATAAGTTATTCGGCTTATTCATGTCAAATACAATGATAGGTAAATCATTTTCTTTACAAAGTGTAAACGCTGTAAGGTCCATGATCTTTAAGTTCTTTTGAAGAGCCTCATCAAAAGTTAACTCATCAATTTTTTCTGCATTGGGATCTTTTTCAGGATCTGCAGTGTAGATACCGTCAACACGAGTACCTTTTAATACAACATCTGCATCAATTTCAACAGCTCTCAAAGATGCTGCAGAATCTGTTGTAAAGTATGGGTTACCTGTTCCCGCTCCAAAGATAACAACACGACCTTTTTCTAAGTGACGTACTGCTCTTCTTCTAATAAAAGGTTCACAAACTTGATCCATTTGTATACCTGACATCAAACGTGTATAGACACCTTCGCCTTCTAAAGCACTTTGTAGTGCCATACCGTTGATTACAGTAGCCAACATTCCCATGTGGTCACCTTGTACTCTATCGATACCCATTTTGCCGGCTTGCATGCCTCTAAAAATGTTTCCTGCACCGATTACAATAGCGACTTCCACTTTTTCGTCTACTACTTTTTTAATTTCTTTTGCATATTGTTCCAAACGCTTTGGATCAATACCGTATTGTTGCTCACCCATTAGGGCTTCACCACTTAACTTAAGGAGAACTCTTTTGAATTTCATATATGGCAATTTGAAGTTTTGCAAATATAAAAAAGTCAAGGAAATGATGTTATAAAATATGCACCTTATCTAAAAACTTATCATATTGCAATACAATAATATAGCATTTTTCGTACAAGTTACCATTTAAATATGTTATCAATTAATAAATTTATACTGCTTTTTTCTCTGTTTTTTATCTCAAACTTCACCGTTTTTTCTCAAGAGAAAGCACCTTTCAGAAGATGTGGTAATACGTTACATGCCCCTACCCATATATCTGCTTTACCTCAAACTTTCTCTCAAGCTCGTTATTTTGAGAACGTAGAACGCTTCTACCAGGCCAATTTGCCAACGGTTGTACATGTTATTTACACTACAGAAAATGCTAACATTGGAACCGGTGATAACATTAGTTCTGATCAAATTTGGTCACAGATTATAACAACTAACAAAGATTGGAACAGAGATAATTCCAACAAAGAGCAAACTTTAGAAGAATTCAAATCTGTCGCATCCAACATGCAAGTCAACCTCAAAATGGCATTGTATGATGAAGATGGAAATACAATGGAAGAACCTGGTGTAAATAGATTCTACAAACACCCTGGTTCTAAAGGATATTTTACTACAAGTGAAGTAGATAAAATCATCTCAGATAATATCTGGAACCCTGAAAAGTATATCAATATCTGGGTGATCAAATTATCCGGAGATTTACTAGGCTATGCTTACTTTCCGAATTTTCTAGAATTAGGTGGACTAAGATGGGTTAGCCAGGGAGAATTAGCCTCAGATGATATTGATGGTGTTGTGATTAATACGGAATACTTTGGTTCTAATGAGTTTGGAGGAGATTACAACCTCGACTACCCATTTCACTTAGGTAGAACAACAACACATGAGTTAGGACACTATTTAGGTATTCTACACCCATGGGGGGTTGGTAATGCAGGTAACTGTGGTGGAGATGCCTATGTTGATGAAAATGGAAATGAGAAAACTCCAAAAGACGACTTTTGTGATGACACACCAAGAGTAAACGGAACACATGCAGACAATCCGAATAATATCATTTTCTGTGATCAGGATACAGAATTTCTGACACAGTATTTATGTGATACGGAAAATTTCTCGTCATCGATGTATCAAAATTTCATGGATTATACGAACGATTCTTGTATGACGCTTTTCACTGCTGATCAGAGATACAGAGTTGATACTGTATTAACCTTATCTCCTGCCCGTAGAACATTAAATGAAGGAGCACCAGATGTAAGTATCACCATGGAGGACAGTAAAACTGTTTCGAATACAGAATACAATGAAATCTTTTGGCAGTCAGAAGTCAATAATTCAGAAATTGATATAGCCGGTTATATTGTAGAAAGAGAAGTAGATGGTAATGGATATCAATACATCTCAACGATCTTAAGCAATACTGTTCGATCATATAAAGATGTACTTCCATCGGCTAGCTACACTTCAAAGAAAATTTCATATAAAGTATATGCTGTAAATTCATCTGGCTTCTCTATGGGGTCTAATATTGTTAGCATTACCAATGGTGTAGTTGGAATAGATAAAGTCACAAAAGATGCATTTAAAATCTACCCTAATCCTTCGACAGGTATCTTTACAGTCAATCTTCAAGACTATGTAAGTCAGAATGGCCTTCTTGAAGTCTATTCTACCACAGGAAAGATGATTTATAGTAGAAATATTTCTGTAGATGAGATGGTAATTGAGGTTGACCTTTCCAAGCAAAGTAGAGGAACTTATATTATGCGATTTAGTAGTGACCTTGGTATCTTCACACAGAGGTGTATCAAAAATTAAAAAAATATTATCAGGCTATCTAAAAAAGGTAGCCTTTTTTTACTATCTCAATTACAAGGCATTTACATCCGAAGTCAAATCATTTACCTCAGGGCACATTACACAGGAAATGAATTTTGTATTCCTTATTTCCATTCCTATCTTCACGTCCACAAACTCTCAGAAACTCAATATTATTTTACCTTACAAAAAGTGATGAAAAAACTTATACTATTGTGTCTACTAATTTCTCATGTTTCTTTTGGACAAAGCAAACTAGTAAGTCAAACCATTGGAAAAATCGACATTCAAGAAGATACAGTAAAATCTGTATTCGATTGGATCGTAAAAAACATCAAATATGATGTCAACAAACTTCAGAAAATTAAAAACGGTAAAAGTCCTACCGGTAAAATGAAGTTCTATACCACAAATGAGCGTAATGTTTATCTTATTGATCAAGTAGTAAAGAAAAAAGCTGGAGTATGCCAAGATTACTCTTTATTACTGGATGTGATTATGAAGGAACTGGGTTATGAATCGTATATCATCAAAGGATACACTAAAAGGAAAGATGGTTCGATTGGAGGTGCTTTTGGACATACTTGGAATGCTATTAAAGTGAATGGAGAATGGAAGCTATACGATCCAACTTGGGGTGCAGGAACAGTAGAGAATGGTAAAAAATTTCATCAAAATTACGATCTCAATTGGTACGATGTAGCTCCTGAAAAAATGATTGAAAGACATATGCCTTATGATCCCATTTGGCAATTATTGGATACTCCTTACACTTATGAAAACTTCAATAAAAACACCATTCCTACTCCACAAGAACCAAAATATGACTACAATACTCTTATAGCAGAGCATCTAAAAAAAGATGATAAGAGTAGAATGGAAGCGGAAGTAGCTAGATCAGAAGAATTAGGCAATACGATAAACCTTGTGAAAGAATGGAGAAAGTTAACTCTTCGAAATATGAGTATCCATGGTGTTACAAGCAACAGAGAACTCTTAGAAAAAGGAAAAGAAGCGGGAAGTAATGCTATCGAAGGTTTCAACTTCTATGTTGAAGCGAGAAATAAACACTTTAAAGGAAAAAAGTGGTCTGCAGTAAATGCCAAGGCAAAACTTGTCGAAGCCAAAGATAATATTGAAATCGCTTATGATATCTTCAATAATATCGACGTTGATGAACCTGAATTAAAAATGAAAATCAACGAATACATCGACAGATTTAAGCAGATAAAACAAAAGATAGACGAAGGGTTGGTATACATTAAAGATATGAAAGGAATCTAACCTTTATTGAATAAAAAGGGAGCTTAATGTTAATCAATTAAGCTCCCTTTTTCTATTTATTCTTAGTGATGTCCACCACCTGATGGAGCCGAATTACTATTCCCAACAGGCCCATTATCCTTTACAAAGAACCATAATACAGCTGAAATCGCTAATGAAATGGACGCAATGTAGAACATCAACGTTTTATCTTCTGCTTCTGCTAAGATACCACCAATGAAAGCAGAAACGGCTAATTGTGGTAATACTACAGATAAGTTAAAGATACCCATAAAGAAGCCCATTTTTGCTTTTGCTACTTTTTCTGACATAATCGCAAATGGAAGAGATACTGTTGCTGCCCAACCAATACCTAGAATAACCATCATCCCATAAATCATATATTCTGATGTACTCCCTAGGAAAATCATCCCTGCATATCCAACAGCCATAATAGCAATACAAATAGCGTGGGTTTTCACTCGACCTATTTTATGTGTAATAGGCTCTAAAATGAAGGCCGGTAGAACTGCTGCAACAGCATTAAAGATTAGGAAAGACCAGTTAATTACAGAGCCAACTTCTTTACTACTAAAATCCGGGTATTCTTGTTGTACATAAGCAAACATAAATACAAACATCGTTTGAATCCCTACCCAAGTAGGTGCATGAGCCAGTAATACTTTTACAAAACCTGCAATATCTGTTTCTTTTCTCCCTCCTTCTTCGTTGTTTTCTTCACCTTGACTTAACACTTCTGGTTCTTCAATGAAGAATACCGGAATCACAGAAAAGACGAAGACTAAAATAACACCTACATAGATCAATTCAATGTTGCCTAATACAGAACCAATGAAATATGCTAATACACCAAAAGTACCTGAGATCGTTTGCATCCAAGTATACCCTTTTGTTACTGTATCATCTGTTGTTACATCGGCTATTATTGATCTTGTCGGGTTAAAGCTAATATTTATGGATAGATCTAAAATTAGTGCTACTGCAATGGCTACATAAATAGACGCTGGTACTTGTCCTTCTCCAAGCTCACTTGCAGCTTTTGTTGGTTGAAAACCTAAAGCATCTGAAATTACATGGATATTGGGCAATGCTAATAGCATTAAAGCGGTTAATACACCCCCAATTAATATAAATGGTCTTCGTCGACCGCCTAGAAACCATACTTTATCTGAAGCCAAACCAGCTAAAGGCTGACCAATAATACCTGCAATTGGACCCGCTGCCCATACAATACCTACTTCATGAATATCAAAACCATATTTAGTATTTAAAATCCAGCTTAATGCGGCTATTTGAATGGATAAAGCAAAACCCATCGCGGTTGATGGTAAACTTAAAATTACAAAGAATGAAGATTTTAATTTTTTCTGTATTTCTAGCATATCATTTAATTATTTATAGGCATTAAAGTTCTGTTGTTTATTTCATTTTCATTTCTCAAACAAATATATATAGTCAAAGCACTGAAATAAGTGATATTTAGCATATAATAGGATATAAATTGATAATTTTAAATAACAACGGGTTGCATAAAACGTTTTAAAAAAAATATTTTTTATTTTAGGTAGATATGCCAGTGAAATTCAAATATTGCTTTCTACATATCGTATTTTTTATATCTCTTTGGTGTAATGCACAAGATGCTTTCATACACCATTGGACCACAAAAGACGGATTACCACACAACTTCATTTATCATCTAAAAGAAGATAACAATGTGCTATGGATTGGTACGGATGATGGGTTAAGTATATTTAATGGTCATTCGTTTAAAACTTACAGTACTAAGGATGGTCTTAAGTCTCCTTATGTTATTGGGTTTAATAGAAATTATAGTGACTCACTTTTCTTATTTACCTGGAAAGGCGGTATCCATGTATTTAACACTGAACAAGATTCGATACATACCTATCCATATCTACAACATAAAGCAGCCAATAAACTTCATAAAGGAATTGTATTATCAGATGACGTTTATGGGTGGCAATGGAGCTACATTTATCATTTCAATACCAACACAAAAAAAGGATATAAACTATCACCCTATTCTAAACAAGAAAATGGAAAAAAGGAATTATTCTTTTCAGTTAATAAACCCGTACCCCATTATATTATAAAGAAAACAACGTTAGTTCCTATTAATCTTGTTCGATTCCAAAATAAAATATTGGTCATGGGATATGATACCCAAGGCTTAAAAGTATTGGAAGGTAATAAAGTAACTGACGACTTCTTTGAAAATGCTTTAGGTGATATAGTATTATCCTGTGCTAACCAAGCCAAAGATGGAGGATTGATAGTTGGTACAATGGGGAAGATCATCAAACTCTCACCAAGAGGCATTATACAAGACACGTTCGATTTCGATCCTGCCTTTTATGCTAGCGATGTCTATGAATTATCTACTGGTGATATGGTCGCATCCATTAATAAGACCATGGATCATCAGAAAAATATTTTGATCAAAAAGAAAAGTAAAAAAATTATTGAACTGGAAAAGTTGGTCAAAAGTAAGTCTTCAAGTTCTTCATTATTAGTTGATAAAAAAGATCGTATTTGGGTTTCTACACAAGGTGATGGTCTGTTTCTTATACATAACACAGAATGTAGATACATTGGTATTGAAGACCTTTCTATACCTCACATTCTTTCTATCAATGAGAAAAATGACTCTACCATCTTATTCTCTACGACCAACCAAGTTTATGAATACAACACTAACGAAGAAGAACTTAAAATAAAATATCCTGCTAAAAGAGCCATAGTCAATATTTTTGAAGATAAATCTATCGCATTTACCTCGAATAATGGATCTATATTCGAAAGTGGCGATTCTATCGATATTCAGTATTCTAAATATGTAGGAAGAAATTATGGAGGTCGTTGGTTTATAGAAGAAGATACTTTAAAGGTGTTTGATCAAAAAAATAAAATCATCAAAGCTTTCCATAAATTTCCTGAAGGTAAAATTACTCAGCCCAAGATATCACAAGCCATCATTAGTGATTCTTCATTATGGATCGCCACAAAAGGAGCTTTAAGTTATTATGATTATTCTCCCAATTATAAGCTGACTTCTGTAAATGTTTGGATTGAGCAATTAGCAAGTGGAGAACGTATCAATGATATTCTCTTAGACCCACAAGATACTTTGCTGTGGGTGGCGACCAATTATAGTCTTTATACATTAGATGCTAATCGCCCTAAAGAAGCTCTACTACAGAAGATTTCTTCTATGGAAAATACAAACTGTACTAAGCTATACAAGGATCACTTTGGGCAGCTTTGGGTAGGAACTTCAAATGGCCTAAGTGTATTAAGAAACGGAAATTTAAAGAGGCGATATAACAAGTCGTCAGGTCTTATTAGTAATTACATTACTGAAATATTTGAATCATCTGATCATAACCTTTGGATTGGTACACACCAAGGAATTATGTCGATGCCTAACAACAAGATTGCTCTGCCTATTGCTCCTCCAACGGTACATTGGAAAGACAAAGTTTATAAATCACACAGTAAATATAGTACTATACAGCTGCCTCTAGTTGCCAATTCGTTAAGTGAAATGGAATCTATTCGATTGCAATATAAAATTGGAAAAGCAGGCGACTGGATCAACTTTACGTATACCGACAGATTAAATATTACCAATAAGTCTCCCGGAGAGTATCCCCTTTTCTTAAGAGGTAAAACGATTGGTTCAGAATGGAGCAAACCTTCTAAAAGTGCACTAATCATTAATGGTTATTTCTGGGAAAGTAACATTTTTAAGGTGAGTATAATTCTGATCTTACTGAGCGGTATTATTTACTATTCTAACATTAAGATTAAAGAAGAAAAACTCAAATCTGATAAGCTGAAAGAAATTATTCGCTCAAGGGCGGAAACTCAGAAGAAGCTAGCAAGGATCAGGAAGGAAATTGCACAAGACTTCCACGATGAAATGGGTAATAAACTCGCTAGTATCACAGTGCTTGCCGATTTAGCATCTATGAAACTAAAAGGAAAAGATGCTGATACAGAAAAAATCCTTCTTAGAATTGAAGGACAATCCAAGTCATTGTATAATGGAACACGAGATTTCATCTGGTCGATTGACGCGAAAAATGACGAGCTAGGAATGATCTACGATTACATTAAAGATTTTGGTGAAGAGTTTTTTGATGAGTTAGAAATTCGATATCATTCTAAAAAGAATATTTCACATAACACCGAACAACTTACTCTCCCCCATTCTTGGAGTTTACAATTGGTCTTGATTTTTAAAGAAGCCATGACCAACATCGCCAAATATGCACAAGCAAAACATGTGTATTTATCCATTATTGAGAGTGATGATGATATGATAAGAATTGAAGTAAAAGATGATGGATTAGGTTTCGACATTCCTGATAAAAGCAAAGGGAATGGCCTAAAAAACATGAAATCTAGAGCTAAAAAAATAACTGGAAGTAGTTTTGATATTGAGAGTGAGGAGGGTAAAGGCACTTCAGTTTTTATCACTTTTTCAAGGAAGTTCGGTAATTACGAATAAAAACTACCCGAAAGGGTAGTACGGAGTATTGCTTATTCAAGTACCTTTGAAATAATGAATCGTTAAGCAGTACAAATCCGGACTATAACCCTCAACTGAGTTGGGGAACTCATTCTTATTGTTGAAATTCAAAAAAGAGGTGACATCTATAATTGTTTCACCTCTTTTTTTTTATTACTATAGGGATATGAAAAAGATTATCATCGTAGAAGACAATAAAGATGTTCAAGAAGCATTTCAATTGCTAATAGAAACAAAAACGTCTAACTACCAAGTTATCAAAGCCTATGATACTTGTGAAGATGCAATTGAAAACCTTGAAACTGATTTACCCGACATCGTATTAATGGATATTGATTTACCCGGAATGAATGGAATTGAGGGAACTAGACATATTCGTCAAAATTTACCTCGAACAGACATCTTAATTATTTCGGTACATGAAAATAGTCAATATGTATTTGATGCTTTGTGCGCAGGTGCCACAGGTTACATCACTAAAAACAGTAATCATACACAGCTGTTAAGAGCATTAGATGAAGTTTCTGCAGGCGGTGCTCCCATGAGTACACATATTGCCAAACTAGTAGTTAAATCATTTAGAAGAGAAAGTGAGTCTCCACTAACAAGTAGGGAAACAGATGTTCTTAACCTTTTAGCAGAAGGTAAAAGTTATATGGATATTGCAGATCAAATTTCAGTATCTAAGGACACCGTTAAATTCCACATTAAAAATATATACCTAAAACTGCAAGTATCAAACAAGATCGAAGCAGTTACCAAAGCAAAAAGCGAAGGATTTATTTAGCCCTAAAGAAAAGTACAAGCATAAAAAAAAAAAGCAGTTTGAAAAATTAAGTTTTTCAAACTGCTTTTTTAGAATAGAAGCAAAAATTACTTTGCAGCCCACTCAGCTTTTACAGCCTCAACGTCAACTTTCTTGATTACTGGCTTAGCATTCATACGTTGGATAGTATTTACACGCTTAAGAGCAATCGTCTTGTTTCTTCTACTCTTTCTAATAAGTTTTGTATATCCCATGACTATATTTTATTAAATCAATTACAAAGTTTAGATCATAATCCTAAAATTATGAGCGTGCAAATTTAACTTATATCTATCTATTGTTCAAGTCATTTACACAATAGATATCTAAAAAATTCATTTTTTTAAAACAAAAGTGCTTTAATGCTACTGTTTTTCAATATTTTATCGAAAATAAATAATTGTTATTCTTTAATTTTTAACTTTTCAATTGATGACATCTGAGCAAAATAACTTCAAAATTGAAACGGAAAGACTATTACTTACAGAATTCTCCATAGATGACGCACCTCCATTTTATGATATGAACAATGATACTGAAGTGATGAAGTACACTGGTGATCACCCTTTTATTTCTGTTGATGAGGCTGAAAAGTTTATACTTCAATATACAGCATACCATGAATTTAAAATGGGACGATGGACTGTAAGAAGGAAAAGCGATAATGATTACCTAGGATGGTGTGGCCTAAAGTTTCATCCTGATACAAAAGAAGTTGATTTAGGTTTTAGATTAATCAGAAAACATTGGAATAAAGGTTATGCAACTGAAGCAGGACTTGCTTGCCTTGAATGGGGTAAATCACAGAATATCAATAAAATTATTGCTCGATGTCACCATGAAAATATAGCATCGCAAAAGGTTATTGCTAAACTTGGTTTTCAATTTTTAAAATCCTTCGAAGAAAATCAAAATGAGTGGTATCAATATCAAATTGAATTTTAGTAAATTCATCGCTCAAAAGTAAAAAAACAATGGCAGGAAGTAAGAAACAGAAATATTATGTTGTTTGGTCAGGTGGGACTCCAGGGATTTACTCCTCATGGGCAGACTGTCAAAAACATGTTCAAGGTGTAAAAGGAGCAAAATATAAATCATTTGACTCCAAAGCAGATGCAGAATTGGCCTTTAAGAGCGACCCTGCCAAATATATATTTAAAAAGAAAGATGGAAAAACTACTCCCAAAGCTTATGATCCATCAGTTGGTCTTCCTATCACCAACAATAGTATAGCGGTAGATGCTGCCTGCAGCGGTGCCAGAGGTCCTATGGAGTATAGAGGCGTATGGATTGAAACAGGACAACAATTGTTTATTAAAGGTCCATATGAAGATGGTACCAATAATATTGGTGAGTTTTTAGGCATCGTACATGCATTGGCCTACCTAAAACAACACGGTTATGATAGTACTATCATTTATACAGATAGTAGAACAGCGATGAAATGGGTAAGAGATAAAAAAATTAAAACTACCCTACCTAAAAATGATAAAAACGCAGTTCTTTTTGAGTATATTGATAGAGCAATAAATTGGCTAGAAAACAATACCTACATGAACCCAATCAGAAAATGGGAAACAAAAGCATGGGGTGAAATTCCTGCCGATTTTGGAAGAAAATAAAGTTCTATCAATCAATTCCTGTTGCCTTACAATGAAAGAAGAAAAATACACCAAAAAAGGAAAACTTGTTAAAAGCTATTACGAAGCTGAGCTTGAACACTTGCAAACTGAACTAGTAAAAATGCAGGAATGGGTGAAGCAAGAAGGATTAAAAGTTGTAGTTATTTTTGAAGGCCGAGATGCTGCTGGTAAGGGTGGCGTTATTAAAAGAATTACAGAAAAACTAAACCCAAGAGTAGCGAAAATAGTTGCCTTAGGTGTACCTACAGAAAAAGAGAAATCTCAGTGGTATTTCCAAAGATATGTACCCCACTTACCTGCTGCTGGCGAAATTGTTTTATTTGATAGAAGTTGGTACAACAGAGCAGGTGTAGAAAGAGTGATGGGGTTTTGTACAGATACCCAATATCAAGAATTTTTAAGAACATGTCCTGAGTTTGAAAAAATGTTGATCCGATCAGGTATCATCCTTATCAAGTATTGGTTCTCAGTATCAGATGAAGAGCAAGAAAAAAGATTTGCTGAGCGTATTAATTCATCTATCAAACGTTGGAAGTTTAGTGAAATGGATCTTGAGTCTAGAGCAAAGTGGATTGAGTATTCAAAAGCAAAAGACGATATGTTTGCCTACACTGATACCAAACAATCTCCATGGTATGTAGTTAAAGCAGATGATAAGAAAAAAGCCAGACTTAATTGTATCACTCACTTCCTATCAAAAGTTCCTTACAAAGAGATCAAGTATAAAAAAATAAAGCTGCCACCTATTAATAAAGAAGGGTATGTTCGACCACCAATGGATGAACAAACATTTGTACCGGATAAATATTAATATGTCAGTAATAAATCCTGTAAAGTCAAAAGATGATTTTACAGGATTTTTTTCAACTCAAAATTCTATCACTTCACCTAGCGATTCTATCACTTCAGTGAATTTCAAAAAAATACTCCCCTCTATTCAGATACTTTTGAGACGTCATATTGACAGATCAAAAAATATCAATCATGAAAAAAATACTTGGATTACTACTAATGGGAGCATTTATAATGAGTTGCAATCAAGCAGCCGAAGACACTTCTCAAGAAAAAGTTAAGTACGTAAAAACGGAAACAATTTCGAATCATCATTTATCATCGAATATTACTTTCAATAGTCAGGTAAAGGAAAAGACCGAAATCAATTTATCTTTCAGAGTAGGTGGACCCGTTCAGAGAGTTAGAGTAAAACAAGGTGATTATGTAAAAAAAGGGCAAATCATTGCTCAAATAGACCAGCGTGATTATTTACTACAGTTAGAACAAACCAAAACACAATACCTACAGGCTCAAAAAGAATTAGATCGTTATCAAAAGCTTTATGATAAAAATAAGCTTCCAGAAAATACATATGACAAAATAAAGTCTGGTGTAACATTAGCGAAAATCGCTTATGAAAATGCCCAAAATCAACTTTATGATACAGATTTAAGAGCACCTATTTCAGGATATATTTCAGCAAAATTTATTAATGACCATACGACAATTGGACCTGGTATTCCGGTCGTTTCCATGATCGATGTATCGACTTTAGAAGTAAGTACAAAAGTACCTTCATCCCAATTATATCTAGTACAATACATCAAGGAAGCAAAACTAGATATCCAAAGTTTACATTTAGAAAACTTGCCCTTACAATTTAAAACCATCAGCAAGAAAGCTGGGCAAGACGACTTGTATGAGTTAACCTTCTTATTGGATAGTAAAGACGAGAGAATCAAATCAGGAATGTTAGGGATTACTTCTGTAAAACTTGAAAGCAAAAACACTCCTCTATCAGTACCACTTTCTTCCGTATTCGATGGAAATAAAAAGACTTCTGTGTGGGTAATAAAAAAGGGAAATACACTTAAGCAACGTAATGTTGTTTTAGGAAAGCCTTTAAAAGATGGTAGAGTTGAAGTACTTTCTGGATTACAAACCAATGAAAAAATTGTGGTCGCAGGTGTCTATGATCTTTTAGAAAACCAGAAAGTCGCACCTATTCAAAAAGCATCTAAAACTAATATTGGAGGGCTATTATAATGTTAGAGAAATTACTAGATCAAAAAGCACTAATTACTTCTTTATTGGTAGCAGTGCTTATAGGAGGGGTATTTTCTTACCTCAATATCGGAAAATTAGAGGATGCTGAAATTCCTATTAAATCAGCGATTGTTGTTACAGCCTACCCTGGAGCAACACAACATGAAGTAGAATTAGAAGTTACTGATGTTCTAGAAAGAGGCATCATGAAGCTTGAAAATATAGATAAAGTCACTTCTACTTCATCTGCAGGATTATCAGTAATACAAATTGATATCCAGCAAACGGTAGATACAGAAGACCTTCCTCAACTTTGGGATCACCTAAGGAGAAAAGTGAAGGATGTAGAAATGTTTCTACCCCAAGGAGCATACACTCCTATCGTTAATGATGATTTCGCAGATACATATGGTATGTTGTATGCTATCACATCAGAAGGATATACTTTACCAGAGTTACAGAAATATACTGAATTAGTTGAGAGAGAAATATTAAAAATTGATGGTGTAAGAAGGTCACAAATCTTTGGTACACAAACGGAATCAATCGAGATACTTTTCAACCAAGAAAAGTTGGCCGGTATGAAAATCAATCCAATGTTTATTGCATTGGCGATGAAAAACCAAAGCGAAATTGCTAATGCTGGTAACTTGGAGGTAGATGCCTTATCCATGCGTATTAACGTAGAAAGCAAATTCAATGATATTTCTGATGTAGAGAATTTAATTATTCAGGTTCCTCAAGGAGGATCGTTTAGATTGAGTGATATTGCTACAGTAAAACGAGGGTTCTTTGCTCCCAAAAGAGAAGGAGTTTATTTCAATGGAGATCAAGCTCTTGCCTTAGGTTTTTCTAATGAGTCGGGTATCAATGTCGTAGAATTAGGAGAACGTCTTGATCATAGAATGCAGGAATTACAAGATGAACTCCCTGCCGGTATACAAATCAAAGAAATATACTCACAACC
Source organism: Flammeovirga agarivorans (assembly GCF_012641475.1). NCBI lineage: Bacteria > Pseudomonadati > Bacteroidota > Cytophagia > Cytophagales > Flammeovirgaceae > Flammeovirga > Flammeovirga agarivorans. The sequence goes on from NZ_JABAIL010000002.1 coordinate 940,166, forward strand.
ACAAAGAGTAGAATTAGCGGTTAATGATTTTGTATTTAACCTTGTAGTATCTATTGCTATCGTTATAGTGATTTTACTCTTGGCCATGGGTTACCGATCTGGCTTATTAATCTCGAGTGGATTGCTATTTACTATTCTTGGGACATTGATTGTCATGTTAATGATCAATTTGCCCCTTCATAGAGTAACATTAGCAGCAATTATTTTAGCGATGGGAATGTTAGTAGATAACTCTATTGTTGTTGCTGATGGTATTTTAGTAGACCTTAAAAAAGGAGTAGATCCAAAGTTAGCCTTTGTCAATACCGCTAAGAAAACAGCATTGCCACTTTTAGGAGCAACCTTAATTGCCATTCTTGCCTTTTTCCCATTGGCTATGGCACCACACTCAGCAGGCGAATTTTTAAGCTCATTATTTACAGTATTAGTTATTTCCTTATTGCTTAGTTGGGTATTTGCCATGATTCAAACACCTTTTATGGCAAAATTCTTCTACAGAAAAGAAGGCAATAAAAGAAAAGAAGGACAAACCACACCTTATGATAATGGCATATACAAGATGTTTAAATCGTCTTTGATCTACTCACTTAAATACAATAAGGCTTTCTTGAGTAGTATTACGGTCTTATTAGTAGGATCATTATACGGTATGCAATATATGCGTGTCGACTTTATGCCAAAGATTCCATACGACCAATTTGTTGTTGAATATAAATTGCCGGAAGGAAGTAATCTTGAAGCGGTTGAGGAAGAAATGACTGCTATTGAGAACGAACTTAGAGAAATAGAGGATATCAAAAATATCACACTTTCTTTAGGACGACCTCCAGCAAGATTTACTCTAATGCGTCCTATGTCGAATGGTGGATCCAACTATGGTGAATTTATTATTGAGACTAAAACCGTAGAAAGTGTCGGCAAGGTAATTCCACAAGTTCAAAAGTACTTAGATAACAATTATCCTCATGCGAACTATAGGTTGTTAGAATATGGAGCTTCTTTTGAAAGTTCTGAGTTAGCCATAGAATTTAGAGGACCAGACCCTGCTGTGTTAAGAGAACTCGGCAACCAAGCCAAGCTGATATTATTAGAAAGCCCAATGTCTAAGAATGTCACAGACAATTGGGGTAATAAATCAAAAAGAATCACGCCTGAATATTCTTTGGAACATGCACAACGCTTAGGTATCACAAGGTTAGACTTAGGTAGATCTTTACAAATTCAGACAGAAGGTATCCCCATTGGAGCACTATACGAAGGAAAGAACCAAGTTCCTATTGTTCTAAAAAGTAAATCAACCTTAGATAAAAATATTGAGAATATCGGGAGTATTCCTGTATGGGGAGAACGAGCTCAATTTAGTGTTCCATTGGCTCAAGTTACAGATTCTGTACGTGTCGAATTAGAAGATTATGCTATCAAAAGAAAAGATGGAACAAGGTGTCTGAGCGTAGAAAGTGACGTTCAAGAAGGAAGTACTGGTGTAGAATTACTGAATGATATCAAGAAGGATATAGAGGCTATCAATTTACCTCATGGTTATAGTATTACTTATGGTGGAATGGTTGGTGTCCAAGACGATGCGAACAAAGCTTTATTCAAATACTTCCCTTTAGCGATTGGTCTTATTGTAATCATAACCATTGCCTTATTCAATAATCTGAAACAGTCTTTGATTGTGTTTATGATGATTCCATTTGCCTTTGTTGGTGTTAGTATAGGGTTTAACCTCACGGGCATGTTCTTCAACTTTATGGCCATCATTGGAGCATTAGGTTTAATTGGTATGATCATTAAAAATGCAATTGTACTGTTGGATGAAATCAATTTAGGCTTAGAAGAAGGTAAAAGTCGTTTGGATGCTACAGTGGATGCTGCAATGTCAAGAATGCGTCCTGTGATGATGGCTTCTATGACTACAATTCTAGGAATGATTCCATTACTATCTGATCCAATGTTTGGAGCATTAGCACTAACAATTATGTCTGGATTACTAGTAGGTACCCTAATCACCTTAATGGTCATTCCAGTACTCTATGCATTTATGTACCGAATCGAAGTTAAATAATTAAGAAACATCATGAGTAGTTATAAATTATTGCTGTACACTTTGGGGTGGTTAATGATCACCTCAAATGTACAAGCACAAGAAACTTTGTCTTTAGAAGATTGTAGAGCCATGGCTTTATCACATAACAGAGATCTAAAGACTGCTGCTTTAAAAATTCAGGAAGCAGAAGCCAATTATAAGTTGGCAAAGAAAGCTTACTTACCAAGTATAGAAGGTTCTGCTACAGGTATAATGATGCCAACATTAGATTTAGAACTCTTTCCTGGAATGGCTATCCCTGGTGGTCCAAGTATTCCTGCAATAGGTGTAGACAAACCTAGTATTTTAACTGCTGGTGTTTTTGCTGTCCAGCCTGTTTATACTGGAGGTAAAATAAAAGCCATTAATGAACAAGCTAAATTAGGAAAGGCGATGAGTCAGGAAAACTACAAATTGACTTATACCCAATTGATAGAAAAAACAGACGAAGCATATTGGAATGTCATAGCTGCTAAAGAAGGAGTAAAACTTACTCGTACTTATGTAGAAATGTTAGATAGCTTAGCTTCTCAGATGGACTTAATGTATGAAGAAGGGCTCCTTCCATTGAGTGAAAAACTGAAAGTGAATGTACAAAAAAATCAGGCTGAACTAGAACAGGTAAAAGCCGAAAACCAAGTACAATTGGCCAAACTGTTTTTAAGCCAGATTATCGGTATAGAAGATGAGAATAAGGTAGAATTTCTAGATCACTTAGTCTACAATATAACTCAGGTCGATGTACAAGAAGGTATTGAAACTGGATTATCTCAACGTTCTGAACTGAAACTTTTAGAGAACCAAGTTCAAATCAGTGTATTAGAACAAAAGTCTACAAAAGCTGACTATTTGCCACAAGTTGGGGTAATGGCTGGAGGAGCCTATATCTATGGCAATAATGGTCTCGACAATATTGATCCTATTGGAATTGTTGGTGGTGCAGTAAAAATTCCCATCTTCCATTTCAAAGAAAGTAAAGAAAAAATGAATGTTGCCCGATTAAAAACTCAAGAGGCTATCCATAATAAAGACAATGCTACAGAAATGATTTCAATTGAAATCCGTCAAATTGGATATCAATTAGAAGAAAATAGAAGGTCGATAGCCATTGCTAAAGAAAATATCGAACAGGCACAAGAGAGCTTGGAAGAAACAAAAATCAGTTTTTCATCAGGATTAAATACAACTACAGATGTTTTACAATCTCAATCTGAGTTACTAAAAATGCAATTTGAATTAATCTTAGCATTAAAAAATCACGAAGTTCTAAAAACAAAATGGCTTCGAGCAACAGGACAAATTGAAAACCCTCCTATCAATTAATTTTTTAATTGGTATTTAGATAATCGTAGTATCCAAGTAAGTAAATATCACTATACCGAAAGTTTTTCTACTTTTGGTATAGTGTTTTTAAATTAGATAATATGATTCACAAACCTGATAATATATATACCTATAAATCAATCTGTAATAGAATATTACTTACAGTGATATTAGGAATTATATCAAACTATGGACTACTAGAATTAATGGGAGGACCTCCCGAAGGAATAAATGTTTTAACCCCATTTATAGCAGGAACCATATTTTATGTAATCTTAGTAGAATCTGTTATATGGATTGATAAACAATTAGAGAAAAAGATTCCTTTTACGCCAAAAAACTTTCGAAGAAGAATTCTTAGTCAGCTTGGGTACTCTTCCATTTCGGCCATAATTATCTTATGTGCTCTAATGCTATTAATTCGATTTCCGAACTATGAAAGAGATACCATCATTGCTACAGTTTTATTTTTCTTAGTTTCCATTATCGTATTTATTTCCATAAGTTTTATCTTCCTTTTGTTTCGTATCATCAATAAAGGAATTGAAATGATTTCGGAAGTAGAAAAATTGAAAGTCGAGAAACTTGAGATGAGTTATAGGGCTTTACAGGATCAGCTTAACCCCCACTTCTTTTTTAATAATCTGAGTATCTTAAAATCATTGATTTTTCTGAAAAAAGAAGAAGAGGCCAAAGACTTTATCACCAATTTTTCCAACATCAGTAGATATGCCTTACAGCATTCTGATTGGGTAACTATACAAGTAAAAGAAGAAATTGAATTTGTAAAGCAGTATACATCTATACATCAAGAAAGAGCAAAAAATAGTATCGTTTTAGAGATAGAACTTTCTGATAAAAGCTTGAATAAAGAATTGCCCCCGATGACTTTACAACTACTTATAGAAAATGCCATCAAACACAATATAGCCGATGAAACTACCCCTTTAAAAATTAAGATTTTTGAAGATGATCAACAGATGGTCGTTCAGAATACGTTGAATGAAAAACCTTCTGCTTACTCAACGAAAAAGGGACTAGAAAACTTAAAGAATAGATTTGCGATTCTTGTTGATAAACCTATCTTAATAGAAAAATCCTCTACCCATTTCACCGTAAAATTACCACTAGTCTAAACCATAAAAATGAAATATTTAATTATAGAAGATGAAATGTATAATGCCGAAATGCTGGAACTAATGGTTCAGACACTTCGCCCAAATTGGACTTTAGTAGAAAAAATTGATAAAGTAAGTACAGCCATTGCATGGTTTACAAAATATCCCAACTCTTGTGATGTTATATTTATGGATATACAGCTCAAAGATGGAATATCATTCTCTATTTTCGATCAAGTACATATCCCGCAACCTATCATTTTTACTACAGCATTTAATCAATATGCCATTCAGGCTTTTGAAGTAAATAGTATAGACTACTTATTAAAACCTGTAGATGAAATTAAACTAGGAAAGTCTATCGATAAACTAGAAGCGAGTATCACTACCAATAAGTCCGACGAGATTGATTATCAATTGATATTATCTGCAATTCAAGGAGAGAAAAAGGAATACCGTAAACGCTTTCTTATTCAAGGAGCACAGGCATTTTATAAATTAGATGTCAACGAAATTGCTTATTTAAAAAGTGAATCGAACATCACAACAGCAGTACTTTTTAACGGAAAAGAATTTATTCTTCACCATACTATGGAAAGCTTAGAATCCCAGTTAGATCCTAAAGATTTCTTTAGAGTTAACCGAAGTTGTATTGTGAATATTCAAAGTATTAAGAGTTTCGAAAATCATTTTGGAGGTAAGTTGGCTGTATTTTTAACGACAAAAGAACAACCCGAAATTATGATAAGCCGATTAAAGGCTAATACTTTTAAAATGTGGATTGATCAATAAAAAAACAGCTAATTTAAATGATAATAAACTAGCTGTTCCTTTCTTCTTTTTTTCTTTGCTTTCTAAGCTTCTTATACTCTTTCTTAAACTGTTTAGCCTCTGTTTGTAGTTTCTTTCTACCTACAGCATACATTTGTAGTTTAGAGTAGTATTCATTGGCCAATTCAAAGTCTCCATCTTTTTTAGCATCTCTTGCTAAAGCTGCCAATGAATAATGATAATAACCCGAGCCATAATCTTTAATGGCCTCAACATACTCAATGGCTTTTCTATAATATTCTGCTGCCGTTTTTCTATCTCCGAGGTAGTCCCTGTAATAAGCACCCAAATAGAAACAAGCATAACGGCCACTCATTTCTTCGTAACCCACCTGATGTTGTTCGACTCTCTCCAATAAAGATTTACTCACTTTATACAATTGAGGGTATCTTCCACTGTAGTAGAGTAGCCTAGCATAATACCTTTGGAAATAAGGGTTATTGGGATATTTTTCATGCAAGTATTCTGAAATCTGAATCGCTCGAATCATCTTTCCTCCTTTCGAAGAATGTACTTTCATTAAATAATACATCGCTTCTATTCGGGTATAAAATGCTTCTTTACCACAAGTTTCTAATTGCTCGATTCCTAATTCTTTGTCTCCACTATCGAACATCCACATTACTGCTCGAAGCATTTTGTAGTTTTCTTTAATCCACTCTACATAATAATTATAGAGGCCATCACCATATAAAAGCTCAGGAGTGAGTTCGGATTTAGGCATAGACTTCAGCTTATCAAAATAATTCAGTGCCTTACGAACTGAAAACGTTGCCTTAGTCCAATTATGTCTTTCACCATTTAAACGTCCTTCAAAAGCCCATGTACCTGCAAGGATAAATAAAGCTTCAGGATCATCTTTGTCTTTTTTATACATGATATCAGCATAATAGATAGCTGAATCCATATAAGTAAAAAATGCTTCGTCATAGGCTGTGTTCTCAATATTTGGAACAATTTTCCACCATTGAGTCAGTCCTAATAAAAAGTACGGGAGGGGGTGTTCTGGATAATGGCTTTTTAGCCAATGGAATTGTCCTTCTGCAACTTTAAAGTCAAAGTTGTACATAGCATCAATACCCGATGTAATTTCTAATTGCACCGTTAAATTTGTCATTAGCATATCTACATCTTCCAAAGCAGGTAAACTCGTCTGCGATTTGGCTTCTTGGAAGGAAAAAACACCAAGAAAAGTGATGAGATAGATGACAAAACTATACTTACATTTTAATGTATCGATAGGTATAGAAGACATATTAGGTAGATGGTCACTACAAAGACTTACTCAAGATATATTCTTAAAACAATAATCAAGTAAAATTGCCTCCTCTACCTGTCATATTTTAAGTTTTTTTACAATTCAAATTACATCTTCTATAATAGATGATGTGTCAAGTAGTCTTTTTGTCCAATTTTCGAGGAGCTTCTCTGTTTTAGGTAAAAACTCCATTTCTTCGCCTCCAATAGGTTGTCCTTCCTTACAAACAATCAAACCATCATTGATTTTTCTGAAAAAGTAAAAACCTGATTTTATAGCTAGCGATAGGTCAACTTCTGGAAGCCCATTCTTTACTAAAACACGGTTTGCTGCACCAATTAATTTATGAAAATCCTCATTAGATTTATCAGCCGATGCGGATGTCAATAAATATTGATATAATGAAAGCTGTAAAAACTTACCTTTATGATCGTCCTCCAAAATATCATTCCAATCACTAACGTCCATATCTGATCTTTGGTAGCCCCCAGATTTATAATCTACCACTCTTAATTGTCCGTCTATAACATCTATTCTATCTGCCATACCCGAAAGACGAATTTCAATTTCTTCACCTTCCACATCAACCTTTAAGTTATGCGTCACGTATTTTTCTAGCCCTATAATTCCTATAGCTTTTGAGGTCGATTTTTCAATCTCTTCAATTTGCTTTTTAAAATACCTTTGGAGTAAATTCTCTGCTACAGCCTTAAGTAATAAGTTCTGCCCTTTCACCAACTCCACCTTTTCTTCTAAAGCTGCTGCTTGAATTACATTGGGAATAAACTCTTTATCCTTTAATGCTTTATCAAAGTCTTCTTTTCTTAAAACAAAAGGGGTGTTTTCATCTTTATCGTCTAGCCCTGCCATTCTTCTTAATCCCCATTCCAAAGACAAGTGAATTAGATTACCAAAACTACGGTTGTCCAAGTCTTCTTCGATTTCGTCTTCTTCTTTTAAATCAATTACTTTTTCATCGATAAATGTTAGTGGATTTCGAATAAAAGAATTTATGGCAGATGGACTGACACCTCTTTTCAATCGTCGAAGAATCTTTTCTTTCAATACATCAGATTTTACAATTTCTACAGGGGCTCCCATAGTTTTATCTGCTTTTGCCAACATCCATGCGGCAGATGTATCTGAAGTAGTTAGGCGAAATTGAGGATCATCCAACATTTCTTCTTTTACCTGTAATAATAACCTACTCATTTCTCCAATGTCGTTTCCTGCATTGGCATCGAGGTAGCTAAACATTAGATTTTCTGAGCGATGGAATAATCGGTAAAAAGTATAAGCAAATGCTGCGTTTTTATCTTGATACGTAGGTAAACCGTATTGTGCTCGAACATCAAATGGAATAATTGCTTCTACAGATTTTTTGGTAGGCAGTATTCCTTCATTACATGATAAAATCAGTACATTTTTGAAATCTAGTGCTCTACTTTCTAGCATACCCATAATTTGTAATGGAGCAATTGGAACCCCTGTAAAAGGTACTTTCGTTCCTCGTAATAACTCCATCAGTAATGTTTTAAAGACAAAAATGGGTAGTTCTTTCTTCTCTGGAAAGAATGCAGGCAACACTCTGTACAAATGCTTAAGGTGATCATACAGAATACTTAACAACTCTTCTTCATAACTAAATGTAGAATCAGAAATCTTGATTGATCGAGAAGGATCTGGAGCTTCTATTTTTAAAACATCCTTAAACATTTCTAATAATGCATTGATCAACTCTTGGAAATGTTCAATGTAGCTAACATAGTCGTTACCCCAATTTTTAAAGACTACTTTAAAAATATCAAGACTACCCGAAGCTTCCACCAAGTAATCTAAAGGTACATTGATATAGTTTTTCTTAGTGATGTCTTCAAGGATGCTACCTGTAATCACGTCAATCTCTCTGTAATTACTATTAAAGAATGGGTGACGGAGTATATTCTGTACATTTTTAAAGTAAGCACAATACTGACCATCTTTAAAAATCACTCTTTCTTTTAACTTGAAAATCTCTGTAATCAAATCAAAGAAAGGAGTTTTTTCATAACTCATACCCATCGTGATATTGGTAAGTTCTGCTAGCGTTTTACCGTTCTCAAACGGTATATCAGGTAGAGATTTTAGCAACGCAGGTAAAACCGTTTCATCAGGTAAAAGAATCGCTGTATGATTTAATGTTTCTACAAACTCTTTTCTTTTATCTGGGGTATCTAATAATGAAGCAAGCCATTCTCCTGCAAATTTCACTTCACCAACAATACTACTTACTGCCTTAAAATTGACCTTCTTTTCATGCGATGAAAATTGATCGACAGCATAATCATGGTGCTGTGCTGCAAAACCATTAACATACCTTCTTAAATAGTAACCTGCCTCATGTTTCTTATTAGAGTGATGATACCTTTTGTCTGTATCAAAATAGGTTTGAGCCTTTCCTAAATCTGTTAGATACTGAACAATACTCTGTTCAATACCACTCATTTGAGAAAAACCAGCAAATATTACTTTATCAATTCCTAACTCATTGATTCTCTCTGCTAAGTGGTCATAAGCTTCTCTAAAAAGCATGCCTCCATAGGCAATCCCTTTTGCAGCTAATGACGCTTTAAACTTGGTATAAGAAGAAGACAAATTTTGCCAAAAGGCTAAAAAATCTGTCATCGATGAATTAGAGTTTTTCCAATTCTTTTTAAACGATTCTGCTTCTTCTTCTGAAAGTCCCTCTGCCCAATGATCTATCGCTTTTGACTCATTTAAATGTTCAAACATTTTCTGAGCTTCTTCCTCCGTCATGTTATTATCAATCATGTTGAATTCGGAAAGCAATGATTTTCCTAAAGGAGCAAATTTCTCGATTGTGATATCCTTATTTTCTTCTTTATATACTTTATAAAGTTCAAACAGTAAGGTCACATTATCTGCCTTTACCAATTTCGAAAACCTTTCGGCGAAACCTTCCATCGATAAAACAGGAGGAGCTATAGTTACTTTCGTAATTACATTTCCAAAGTACTGCTTAAAATACATCCCAGCTCTTCTAGAAGGTAACACAACAAGGATATTGTTTAGATTTCCCGAGTGATTATCTAGAATCTTTTGAGCAACGGTTTGTAAAAATGGAATTTGATAAGGTTGAGACATATCGATTCGTATGAAGGTCTTTCAATTAAATAATCATCGAAAATACGAACCGGAATTGAAGTTAAAAAAGGAAAGGATTTAAATTTTTGTAACAAATTGTATAAAAAACCAAACTTTAATTAAATATATACGTTCTAAAAATTGTGTTTCTTTAATAATCACTATGACATCTCACTTATCGCATGAACTTAAGCACAATAATAGGTAGCATTATCATTGTTATTGCATCTTTTCTACTTCTTCCAATCTTTAGAATTGTATACTATATTATCAACTACATTTTGAAAATGGTAGCTTGGACGTTTATGACAACACTTGCTTTAATTATTGGGCTAGTTTTTAGAGTGAAATCCTTCTATCAATCCACTTTCAAAAATGAAAAAATCCCAGTATTAATAAAAAGTTCATAAATAGATTGTGAATACATGTCATTTTCCATCTATTTATAAATTTCCAATTAATTAAAATTTGTAATTTTTATCATGTTAATGTTTAAAAATGTAAATTTTTCTAGAAAAAATGTTTGTATTTCAACATTACAACGGTTTCGCAACCGGTTACAGGAAATCTTTCTTTTTTTGGTGACCTACATCATAACATTAGAGAATAAATTTATAAAAATTGCAAGTGCATTAAGAGATGTCAAATCGACAACTCTTAGCAAAATTTGTTTTGTAATATCATAAAATCATCTAATTCAAATAATATGTCACGTTTCGAAGAAAACTTCAAACACCCATATGCATACGATCCAAAGTATAAAAAGCGTGTAGCTTATTTCTGTATGGAGTTTGCCATTGATCAACCATTTAAAATCTATTCAGGTGGTCTTGGTTTCCTTGCAGGTTCACACATGCGTTCTGCTTTTGAATTAAACCAAAACTTTATCGGAATTGGTATCCTTTGGAAATATGGTTACTACGATCAAGTTCGTAAGGGTAACCAAGAAATGGATGCTCTTTTCCAAGAGAAAATCAACAACTTCTTAGAAGACACAAACATTAAGTTTACTATTCAAGTAAACGGTCACCCAGTTTGGGTTACAGCTAAGTATTTACGTCCAGGCGTATTCAATACTGTGCCGATGTTCTTCTTAACAACTGACCTTCCAGAAAACGATTACTTATCGCAATCAATTTCTCACCGTCTTTATGACGCTGATGCATCTGCGAAAGTAGCTCAATATATGCTTCTTGGTTTAGGTGGTGCTAAATTATTAGATGAGTTAGAGTACAATGCTGAAGTATACCACTTCAACGAGGCTCACGCTCTTCCTGCAGCATTCCACTTAACAAAGAAATTTGATGGTGATATGCAAAAAGTGAAAGACTTATTAGTATTCACTACGCATACTCCAGAAGAAGCGGGTAACGAAAAACACGATATCCACTTCCTTAATAAATTAGGATACTTCAATGGTATTTCTTTAGATGAAGTAAGACGTATTACTGGCATCGATGGTGATACTTTTGATCACTCATTAGCTTGTCTTCGTCTTGCAAGAGTTGCAAACGGTGTATCAAAACTACACGGTGAGGTATCTAACGATATGTGGAACAAATATGGTAACATTTGCCGTATCACATCTATCACAAACGCTCAAAACCGTACTTACTGGGCTGATGAGCAACTTTATTCTGCACTTCACAAAGAAGATGACGATAAATTAATCGAGCGTAAGCAATACTTAAAATCGAAATTATTCGAAACTGTTGCTGACCAAACTGGTAAATTAATGGACCCTAAGGTCTTAACTATCGTTTGGGCTCGTCGTTTCGCTGCTTATAAGCGTGCTGATTTAATCACTCGTGATAAAGAGCGTTTCAACCGTATCATGAACAACCCTGATCGTCCAGTTCAAATCATTTGGGCAGGTAAGCCTTACCCTATGGACTACGGTGCTGTTTCAGTATTTAACCAATTAGTACACCTTTCTAAGGACTATGGTAACATGGCTGTATTAGTAGGTTACGAATTGAAATTATCTCGTAAGTTAAAGCAAGGTTCTGATGTTTGGTTGAACAACCCTCGTGTACCTCGTGAGGCTTCTGGTACTTCAGGTATGACTTCAGCAATGAACGGTGGTATCAACCTTTCTACTGATGATGGTTGGATTCCTGAATTTGCTAACGGTGAGAACTCATTCGTTCTTCCATTAGCTGACTTGAATGCTCCTGTTCACGAACAAGACGAACAAGATTTAAATAGCTTATTAGATATCTTAGAGAATGAAATCATTCCTATGTATTATGATGAGCCAGAAAAGTGGAACGAGCGTGTGAAAAACTCTATGCGTGATGTTCTTCCTTACTTCGACGCTAACCGTATGGCGTTACAGTACTATGAAAAACTATACAATGAGTAAGATTTATTAGTTTTTTAAGCTAAAATCGTACAATTTGTTATTAATATTAAGCGAGTCTATTTTATTAGGCTCGCTTTTTTTATATTCGCAGCCCAATTGAAAAATGTTCTTAGTTTTTAACAAACTTATTCCTGTAAAGGGTTTTGCCGCAATGGCTGTTTATCCTTTTATATTTGTCCGTTCAGAGTGTAAAAGTTATCAACACTCTGAGCGCTGGCAAATACTTATCAGACACGAGAAGATACATTTTGAACAACAAAAAGAATTACTGTTGATATTTTTCTACTTGTGGTATGTGATTGAGTATTTCATTCGATTAGTTATCCACAAGAATTCTAATGAGGCTTACAGAAATATTAGTTTTGAAAGAGAAGCTTACAAAAATGAGGGGAATATCAATTATTTATCAACAAGGAATCGTTTTTCATGGCTTAAACACCTCTAAATGTTGATAACTTTTTAAAATCAACAAAACCACAAACAATTTACACTTTCTTAATTGTGAATAAGTTGTATTCTGTTGATAAGTTGAAATAAAAAAAGCCATCTCTAATGAGACGGCTTTCATATCTTTATGATATATCAATAAGCTGATATTACATTTTCTTTACTTCTCCTAATTCAGGATCTCCTTCCTCTCTTACGATTTCGATAGAAAGAATTTTATCTCCTTGACGAACATCATCAACGATGTCTACATTCTCAATTACTTTACCGAAACAAGTATGGTTACGATCTAAGTGAGAAGTTTGGTCACGGCTGTGGCAGATAAAAAATTGAGAACCACCTGTATTTCTACCTGCATGTGCCATTGAAAGAACACCTCTATCATGATATTGGTTATCGCCATCTAATTCACATGCGATTCTGTAACCAGGACCACCATTACCAACACCGTTAGGGCAACCACCTTGAATTACGAAGTTAGGGATTACTCTATGGAAATTTAAACCATCATAGAAGTTATGCTCTGCAAGATCTACGAAATTTGCTACTGTGTTTGGAGCATCGTTCACAAACAATTCAGCTGTCATGTCTCCTTTTTCAGTCTTGATGATTGCTTTCATTTCTAAAATTTTATAAATGATTAATAAAATAGCGTTGCAAAGGTAATAAATTCTACCGCTTAACCATGGTTTGGTCGTAAAGGTGTGATGTTAATCATTGCTGAAACAACAACATTCTGATCATCATATGTTCTTTCTACAGAATTTCCTTTTTCCAATACTAAGATTCTATCATTATTATCTAAAGTCAGTGTGTAGGTTTCAAAGTATGACTTACCATTTGCTATTGCAGTTGATATATTATTCATCGCTACTTCATATCTCAACTGATCTTTAGAGGAAACATATCTATCTAAAGTAGTGTCTTCACCAAAGAAGTTTTTCCAAGAACCCCCATTTTTCACAATGTGTGATGGATTATTTGAATCTCTATATATAATTGGTACTGGTACTTTTTCTACCCCAGAATCCATAGATCCTTCAAATTCTAGTTTAGAAGCAATACTACAGATGGCATAAATCTTACCTGCACTATTCACCATTGGGAACTTCACACATTTGTATTTTGTGCCATCTTCTCGAGAGTCTATAAATGAAATCTCTGTTTCTTGTTCAGAAATAGCTTCATCAATTTCCCAAATCTCTTCACCTTTCTCTGGTCCAAAGATCTCAACATCTGTTTTTCCAATGATATCAAAATCAACATCAATAGATTGTATATAGGTTTGATCTGCCATGATGTATTTACCATCAAGATCTTTCATATACACTTCAGCATCATAAGTATCAAAAATTGCCTTTAACTGACGTCTTGATTCTTCTAATTCGCTTTCTCTATTTTTTGTATCTGTAATATCATGGAACATTACTGTTGCTCCAACGATAGAACCATCTTCAGCATATATTGGATAGTATCTTGTATCCATAATCTGCTTAGAAGTTCCTACCTGAATGACCATTTCATCGGTAAAGATATTACCGTCTAATGCTTTTCTAATATTTGTATGGTATCTGTCTCTATTTTCTGGACGTACCATATCTAATATTACTGTTTCTCCTTCAACAATTTGTAATCCTCTTGATTTCAATGCCTCTTTCATCGCATTGTTTACCAAGGTAACGACCATCTTCTGATCAATTGCTAATACATAATCATGAGTTACATCCAAGAATGCTTTCAAGTTCGCTTCTCTGATAGAAAGTAATTTCTGACTATGTTCTAATTCTTTGGTCGAAGAAATATCATTAATAGCACCTGCAAAACGAGTCGCCTTGCCATCTTCATCATGTTTTACTGCTCCTGAAATATGGAACCATCTATAAGTACCATCTTTCATTCTCAGCTCTACATCGATAGCATTTTGTGCAATACCAAGATGGTCTGCAATTAAGCTATTAAATACTTTTAAAGTCTTATCTCGATTTAATGGGTGAATATTAGAAATAAAGGTTTCTAAGCTATTTTCTAGTTCACCTTCTTCATAACCCAATAATTCTTCAAATCTTGATGACCACCAGAATTGCGTATCGTTATTTAGCTCTCCATTAATTAAAGCTGCATCCCAAATACCTTCTGTTGTTCCTTGCAAAGCAAGATCAAAACGCTCTAATGTTTTCTCTAGCTCTGTCGTTCTTTCTTTTACCTGCTCTTGAAGATTATTACGAAGTGTTTCAAGTTCTTTCTGACGACGTTCCATTTCTTCTTGAGTCGCCTGAAGTTCTTCGTAATTCTGTCTCATTTCTTCCTCTTGGCTTCTTAGGTGGTCCCTTTGCTCTTGAGAAGAAAGTAGTAAAGTCTTAGTTCTTTCGTTGTTCTTTGCTGTTCTTAATGTAGAAGCAATTGATTCTGCCACTTTCTCAACAAATTCCACTTCGAACTTCTCGATTTCTTTAAAGCTCGCAATTTCAAGAACACCTTCTACCTCATCGTTGATTTTCAATGGAACGATAAGCACTGCTCTTGGTGTTGCATCACCTAAGCCGGAAGTAATGTCTGTATATCCTTGTGGTACATCATTGAGGTAAATAGTTTCGCCTAAAAGGTAAGACTGACCTAGTAAACCTTCAGCAAAACGGCCATCAATATGTATTTTCTTTTCAATAATTCTTTTTCTCTCGAAAGCATAAGTGGCTTCAAGGTTCAGAAAGTGCTCTCCCTCATCCGTTTCTTCCATGAAGTAAAGCTCTCCTTGGTTGGCTGATAAATAACCTACCAATTCTGAAATGATGGAATTTGATAATTCTTTAATATCTGAATTCTGACGAAGAATATCGCCAAAATGAGCCATACCTTTTGTAATCCAGTTACGCTTTTCGTCCTCATCAGCTACATCTTTCAAACGACTACGCATCTGCACAAGAGCATTACCTAGCATATCATGCTCACTAGCAGGATTGAAATTAGCTTCGAAATTCCCTTCACCAATATCTAATGCAAATGCTGAGGCTCTATCCAAATTATCCCTCAATTTATTAGATGATAGAATGATATCATTCATCTCATCAGTGGTTTCATCAATTGATTCACCTAAATCACCAACGGACAATCTATCCAACTGATCGATCGGTTTTTGGAGTGAGGTATTTAATGTTCTGATTACTAAAAGTGATGATCCAATGGCTAAAATGGCGAAGAATGCCGTAACAAAAGCAATAGATGAGTTCGCACTATCGATATCTTCATTAATTCTCTTAACATCATCCAACATGGCTTTTTGCTGCTGTTGAGATAATGGACCAAGATATTCTCGAATTTCTGCTTTTAGTGGGGAGATATTATTTAACAGGTAGTCTACAATGTATTCGTCTACTTCTGTTTTCTTTTTAAAACTTTCTAGTTTGAGCCTTAAGGTCAAGGAATCTAGTTCCTCAACGTCTTCTTGAATAGCAGCAAAATCTGTGATATGCTGTTCAAAATATAATTCCAAGTCATCTTGACCGTGTTTGTATTCTTTCAATAAGATACCAAGGGCATCAATTGAACGTCGGTCTTGTGAAGTCAGTTGTTTTCCTAATTCTTCGAGTTTTTCTAATGCTGGCAGGATATCAGTATCCCAAAGTGAGTTTCTTTCATCTTTGTAGCTATCATCTTTTGTTAGAAAATAACCTCTTTGAGCCGCAGAAACACGATCCAGACCTGCATTTATTCTTGAAGTCATGACAGTGATAGGGTTTCTAGTTTGAATTACCCTATCACCAACATCACTTACCAATTTATTTTGATAAACTACAAGAATAGTAAAAGTGATCAAAATCAGAAGGTAGGATGCGGTTAATAGCACATTTCTACCCTGGATTGTCCTAAAACTAAAATAACGTATTATCTGACGTCTAAGCGTCTCTTTATCAATTTGTTTTCTCATTGAGAAGTCTATTTTTCAGCTTGATAACGTAGAGTCATCAGGTAGAAAACTGAGACTCTGCAATTATGATTCTGCTTGACGTGATGACATTCCTTTTTGATAGCACTTTCTACATCTTGCTTCGTAGGAATCTGTTTCCCCTAGAAGTACTTGTTCTTTTGAAGCAGAAAGGCGATAAGAATACAACGCCGGCTCACCACATTGTACACAAATAGCGTGCAATTTTGTAACGTATTCTGCAATTGCCATAAGTTCTGGCATTGGTTTAAACGGTTTTCCTTGAAAATCCATGTCTAAACCGCATACAATAATACGATGACCTTTGTTGGCTAATTCAACACAAACATCTACGAGTTTGTTATCAAAAAATTGTGCCTCGTCAATAGCTATAACTTCATTTTCGCTAACATATTGTGTAATCTCGTCAGCAGTTTTAACCGGAGTGGAAATAATTGAATTAGAGTTGTGAGAAACGACGTTTGAGTCGTGGTAACGGGTATCGACTGCAGGTTTAAAAATATGAACCGTTTGCTTAGCAATTGTTGCTCTATTTACTCTTCTGATTAACTCTTCTGTTTTACCAGAAAACATAGATCCGCAAACAACTTCTATCCAACCTATTTGCTTTTCTTCTGTACGGTCTTGGAATCTAGGTTCTACAAACATAGTATTAATATCTTGAAAATTCAGTGGGCAAAGGTACACTTTTGTTTGCATCAATCCTCACATTATTTGTAAATGCTTTCCTAGTTATTGTTAACTTTGTGTGATGATAAAAATCCAGTATCAAATCACATTAAATGTCAGATAAAGAAAATGTATTAGTCGTAGTGGTTGGACCAACCGCGGTAGGTAAAACAGATTTTTGTGTCCAGTTAGCAAAATCATTAGAAACAGAGGTAGTTTATGCTGATTCCCGTCAATTTTTTAAGGAAATACAAATCGGAACAGCAAGGCCAACTATAGAGGAAATGCAAGGTGTTCCTCATCACTTTGTTGGACACTTATCTATCGACGAAGAATACAGTTTCGGACATTATGAAAAAGATGCTTTAGCGTTATTGGAACAACTTTTCCAACATCATAAATATGTTATACTTTCTGGAGGTTCTGGTATGTATGTAGATGCTGTGTGTAAAGGTATCGATCCGATGCCAACTAGTGATCCTGCAATCAGAAATGCTTATAACAAAAAGTATGAGGAAGAAGGACTAGAACCGCTACTAAAGGAGCTTAAAGAAAAAGATCCTGAATATTACGATAAAGTAGACAGGGCCAACTACCAGAGAGTTATCCGTTCACTAGAAGTAATGGCTATAACTGGAGAACCTTACTCTAGCCAACGAAGTACTTACACTGCTAAAAGACCTTTTAAAATCATCAAGATAGGTTTAGATCGTGATCGACAAGAATTGTATGATCGTATTAACCTCAGAATGGATTTAATGCTAGACAATGGTTTGGTAGAAGAGGTAAAAAGTATGTTGCCCCATAAAGATAAAAACGCGCTACAAACTGTAGGGTATAAAGAAATATTTGACCATTGGGATGGTAAACACGATTGGGACAAGGCTGTTGAGCTACTTAAAAGAAACAGTCGAAGATATGCTAAAAAACAATTATCCTGGTTTAGACGAGATGAAAATACATTTTGGGTACATCCAGACCAATTAAAAGAGACTATCGAGTTTATCCACAAAGCCTAATAAATAAACGAAATCAATCACTGAATAATGAGCGACATTAAATCAATTTTTAATCAAGATTCAAACCCATTAGCAGCTTTATTTAACGCTGCATCTGAAGGAATTATCATTTGTAATAAGAAAGGAATCATTGTCACAGCCAATCCTATGGCCGATAAAATTTTCGGTTATGAAGATGGTGAGTTGATCAATGAACCATTAGAAATTCTTTTACCCGACAGTATGAAAAAAATGCATGTCGGATTAAGAGATGGATATATCAAGAACCCGAAGACTAGAACAAAAGGACTCGGAAAAGAATTTTTAGCTCAACGAAAAAACAAAGAACAGTTTGTTGTTGAAATAAGCATCAGCTCATTACAGTTAGATGGAGAATTGCATGTTGCTGCGTTTATCAATGATATCACTAAAAGAAAAGAAGCTGAGAAAGAAGTAATCGAACAAAGACAGCTTTTAGAATATTATGCTGACTATGCTCCGGCGGCGATTACGATGTTGGATAAAGATTTTAGATATCTTGTAGCCAGTACGCGTTGGAAAAAAACCTTTTTAGGGGACATCAATGAAGAAATAATTGGAAAGAAGATCTTTGATCCTATAGAATATTTTTCCCAAGAATGGATTCCTATTTTTGAAGAAGTAGTCAAAGGGAAAAAATCAGGTATCCAACTTGACTATGTAAAGCGAAGAGACAATAAAACGGCCTGTATTGAATGGCAAGCGCACCCTTGGTATAATAATGATCGCGAAATTAGCGGCATTATTGTTTTTGCTGAGGATGTGACAGAAAGAGTAGAAAATGAAAAGAAGGTAAAACTCTACCTTCAAGAGCTTATAGCAAAAAATAGAGAGCTAGAAGACTTTGCTTATGTGAGTTCCCACGATTTACAGGAACCACTTAGAAAAATCCGTGCTTTTGGTGATCGTCTAAAAACAAAAGAGAAAGAAAAGCTTTCTGAGAAAGGACAAGATTATATAGATAGAATGTTGAGTTCTGCAGAGAGAATGCAACAACTTATCTCTGACTTATTACGCTTTTCTAGAATCACTTCAAAAGCCAAAGATTTCGAACAGATTAATCTCAACAATGTGTTAACTGATGTTATTTCTGATCTTGAAATTGCAATTAATGAAGCAGAAGCTGAAATTCGTATCGATCACTTACCTAACCTAAAAGGAGACAGTACTCAGCTGAGACAATTGTTCCAAAACCTCATTTCCAATGCTATTAAATTCAAAAGAGATGATGCCAAACCAATTGTTGAGGTAAAGTACCTACCAGAAGATCATGGTGAAGACGTTATTCAAATTGCTGTGAAAGATAATGGGATTGGTTTTGATCAGAAATATAGCGACAGAATTTTCCAAATTTTCCAACGATTAGAAGGAAGAAAATACAATGGTTCAGGAATAGGATTAGCCATTTGTAAAAAAATTGCACAACGACATGGTGGTGATATCACTGCACTAAGCAATATAGGAAAAGGGACCACTTTTTATATTACGTTAAGAACAGACCTGGAGAATCAGAACCTGGATATTAACGCATAATTTTTTAAATATTACACTTAAATATACCCTCATAATGTTTTCACAAAATCTAATGACAATACTTTATGCTGATGACGATCCCGAAGATCGAATGTTAACACAAGAGGCCTTCGAAGAAAGTAAATTAGCATCTCAACTCTTTTTTGTAGAGGATGGAGAGGAATTAATGGAGTACCTTAATCACGAAGGAAAATATAGTGATACAAAAGAATATCCACTTCCTGACCTGATTCTTTTGGACTTGAATATGCCCAAAAAAGATGGTAGAGAATGTATAAAAGAAATAAAGGAAATCGAGGAAGTAAAAAATATTCCAATTGTTGTATTAACAACTTCAAATAATGAAGAAGATGTCCTAAAAACTTATAACTTAGGGGTCAGTTCGTTCATCACAAAACCTGTAACATTTGATTCAATGGTTGATATTGTTAAATCCTTGAATCAGTACTGGTTTCAGATCGTTCGATTACCAAACAAATAACTGAAAGAAAGATAACTATAAATGCCTTTTTCTAATTTAATAGAGCACCCGAGTTCGACCATTCGAGTACTCCTTATTGACGATGATGAAGATGACTACATCATCACAGAGGATATTTTGGACGATATCCCCTATAGAGAATACCATCTTGATTGGGTTTCTAATTATGAAACGGCACTAGAGTACATTAAAAAAGGTGCTCACGATGTATATGTTGTTGATTATTTACTCGGTGCGAAAAGCGGCTTAGACCTGATCAAAGAGTCTTTGTCAGACAGAGAACAACATGTCCCTTTTATTTTACTTACTGGTCAAGGTGATGTAAAAGTGGATGAAGAAGCCATGAATGCTGGTGCTTCAGACTATTTAGTAAAAGGACAGATGACTCCTCAACAATTAGAAAGAGCTATTCGTCACAGTATTTTACATAGTCAGCACATCAATCATATTAAAGATCTTAATGAACAATTGGAACAACGTGTTCAAGACAGAACCCGCCAATTGGACAAAGCCATTAAGACTTTACAACGCTCAAATGAAGATCTTGAGCTTCAAATCAGCGAAAGAAAAAAAGCAGAAGAAGAATTACTGAAAAGCCAGGCGATCTATAAAATTATCGCACATAATTTCCCATACGGTATTGTTGCTGTTCTTGATGAAAACTTGAAATACATTTTCGCAGACGGTAAAGGATTTAAAGACCTTGAGTTGGATGGAGAAAAAATTATTGGTGCACAGTTTTTCCAATTCCTTAGCAGTAACGACCCTTCTAAAAAAGAAGAATACAAACAAAAGTTTTTCCTTGCTAAAGATGTGATCACCACGGGTGAGGAAACCATTTTTGAATTTGGATATAAAGACCTGAATTATTCTGCGATCATCGTTCCTATTAAAAATAGTAGGAAACAGACTAAACAACTTTTGGTAGTGATGTTAAACATCACTCAGCAAAGAAAAGCAGAAACAGAAATTCTAAAATCACTCAAAAAAGAAAGAGAGCTCAACGAATTGAAAAGCCGTTTTGTATCAATGGCATCTCATGAATTTAGAACTCCTTTAAGTACGATTTTATCGTCAGTTTCACTGATTTCTAGGTATACTTCGGAGTCACATCTAGAGAAAAGAGAGAAACATATCAAACGTATCAAATCAAGCGTTAACAATCTTACACAAATTTTGAATGATTTCCTTTCTATTAGTAAATTAGAGGAAGGAAAAGCAAAGGTACATTTATCAACTGTTCAGATAGATACATTTTTAGATGGTATCTGTGATGAGATGATTCCTGTGACTAAACAAGGGCAAAAATTTCTCATTTCGCATGAAGGAGGATCGAGTATAAAAACAGACCCTCAAATTCTAAAAAATATTATCATCAACCTATTGTCAAATGCCATAAAATACTCCAACATAGGTGACCGTATTTGGGTTCATTCTGAAATGGGTGAGGACAACATAAAAATCAGTATTAAAGATGAGGGAATGGGAATTCCGAAAAAAGATCAAGTACACTTATTTTCTCGATTCTTTAGAGCTGAAAATGCCATCAATATTCAAGGAACTGGCCTAGGATTAAATATTGTTCTTAAATATCTCGAAATGCTGAATGGAGACATTTCTTTTGAAAGCAAAGAGGATGAAGGAACAACTTTCACTATACAAATACCGAATTAATTAATATAAAAATGAAAAAGATACTTCTGATAGAGGATAACCCTGAAATGCGAGAGAATACATCTGAGATTCTGGAGTTATCTAATTATGATGTTATTACGGCAGAGAATGGAAAAGTGGGTGTTGAAAGAGCTAGAACAACCAACCCCGACTTGATTATTTGCGATATTATGATGCCAGAATTAGATGGTTACGGTGTTCTTTTTGCTTTGAGTAAAGATCCGAATACAGCGAGTATACCATTTATTTTCTTAACGGCTAAAGCTGAAAAATCTGATTTCAGAAAAGGCATGAGCCATGGTGCTGATGATTACATCTCAAAACCTTTTGATGATGTTGAATTATTGGACGCTATTGAAAGCCGTTTAAAGAAAAGTGACATAGTGAAAAAACGCTACGAGCAGTCTGCTGATGGGTTTGACTCTTTTATTAGCGATGCTCGCGGTATGAATAACTTGGAAAAACTTTCTGAAAATAGAAAATCACGTTCTTACAAAAAGAAAAGTGTTTTATTCTATGAAGGTGACCACCCGAACGCATTACTTCAGATTGTAAGTGGTAAAGTTAAAACTTATAAGACAAACGAAGACGGTAAAGAATATATCACAGGTATTCATGGACCTGGCGACTTCCTAGGCTATGTAGCATTACTAAAAGATGTTCCTTACCCAGAGTCGGCCATGGTATTGGAAGAATGTGAAATCACTATGATTCCAAAAGAAGATTTCTTCTCATTGATTCATAATAATAGAGACGTATCTCACTCTTTCATTAAACTATTAACTAGAGAAGTGATCGAGCAAGAAGAAAAACTTTTAAAGTTAGCTTACGGTTCTGTAAGACAACGTGTAGCAGAAGTTTTACTTCAATTAGATAAGAGATATCAGCAAGGACCAAACGAAAGAATGTCAATTACTAGAGATGATTTGGCTAAAATCGTTGGTACAGCAAAAGAGACTTTGATTCGTACTTTATCTGATTTTAAAGATGAGCGTCTTATTGAAATCAAGGATAAAAATATTACAATTATCGATTTAGCGAAATTAGAAAGACTAAGTCATTAATAATTTCATTATATTTGATGTAGCAAAAAGGTTTGTGAATAATTATCACAAGCCTTTTTTAATGTTCTCTCATTTTCTAAACTAACGGCAATGTTAACAAAACAAAAAATCAACTATTCAAAATGGTTAAGATTATCTGCTATGAAAACTAATACTGATTTTGTATATTCATATGCGGGATGAAGAAATTATAGAAAAAATACACTTTTATTCCACTTACAACTATTAGACATTCAATTATTTTGGCTTATGTTTATTTGCCAAATAATTCATTGACAACGAAGTTATATGGCTAGTACTAAGGTACAATCACAGTTAAAAGATAAACTGAAGGAAGTATTTGGTTACAATCAATTTCGCGGTAATCAGGAAAAAATAATTACGCACATACTTGAAGGTAAAAATACTTTTGTCATCATGCCTACTGGCGCTGGTAAATCACTTTGTTACCAACTTCCTGCAATGATGAAAGAAGGAACCGCAATTGTGATTTCTCCTTTGATTGCATTAATGAAGAACCAAGTAGACCAACTTCAAGCTTTAGGTGTGCATGCTAGTTTTCTTAATTCTACTTTATCAAAAAGTGAAGCAAACAGAGTTAAGGAAGAGACACTAGAAGGAAAAACTAAGCTACTTTATGTTGCTCCCGAATCTTTAACAAAAGAAGACAACATTCAACTTCTTAAAAAGTCTAAGATTTCATTTATCGCTATTGATGAAGCTCACTGTATCTCTGAATGGGGACATGATTTCCGTCCTGAATACAGAAAGATTAAGCAAATAATAGAAGCAATTGGTGATTTTCCAATTATTGCCTTAACCGCTACAGCAACTCCTAAAGTGAGGGCTGATATTCAGAAAAACTTAAAGATGGAGGATGCTAACATCTTCCTATCTTCTTTCCATAGAGATAACCTCTATTATGAGGTTCACCCGAAAAAAGATCCTAAAGTTCAACTGATTAAATTTATTCGGAAACATCAGAATAAATCAGGAATCGTCTACTGCTTAAGCCGTAAAAAGGTTGAAGAAGTAGCTGAATTTTTAAGAATCAATGGTATCAATGCACTTCCTTACCATGCCGGTATGGAATCTTCTGTGAGGATGGGAAATCAAGACGCCTTCCTTAATGAAGACTGTGATGTTGTAGTTGCTACGATTGCATTTGGTATGGGTATCGACAAACCCGATGTGAGGTTCGTAGTACATTACGACGCACCGAAGTCTCTGGAAGGTTATTATCAGGAAACAGGTAGAGCAGGTAGAGACGGCTTAGAGTCTTTCTGTATGATGCTCTTTAGCCCTGATGACATCTCTAAGTTAGAGAAGTTCCACAAAGACAAATCTGTTACTGAAAGAGAAAATGTGCATATTCTCCTACAGGAAATGAGTTACTATGCAAACTCTTCTGTTTGTCGTACTAGACAACTTCTACATTACTTTGGAGAAGATGTGGAGCACAATTGCGGACATTGTGATAATTGTAAAACAAAACATGCTTCCTTTAATGCTAAGGAACAAATTCTTATTGCAATACAAGCTGTTCAGGAAACAGAAGAACGTTTTGGAATTGAACATATCTGTAATGTTATCACAGGAACTAAATCGGATTATGTAACTAGTTATCATCATGATGAGCTTGAAACTTTTGGTAAAGGAAGCGATCATGATATACAATATTGGGAATCCATCATCCGACAATCCATGATCAACAGTTTCATGGGAAAAGATGTTGATAATGTTACTATCATAAAGGTTTCTGAAAAAGGGAAGAAATTCCAAAAGAGTCCTTTTGATATTGATTACACTCAGGATTATCAGTGGCCTTCAGAGTTAGAAGCTTTAAATGAAGAAGCTGTTGTTACCAATGCTTTCGATAAAGAGTTATTCGACTTATTAAAAGCAAAACGTAAGAAGTTAGCACACCAAAAAGGTATTCCACCTTATGCTATTTTCCAAGAACCTTCGTTGGAAGAAATGGCAACGACTTACCCTGTTTCGAATGAAGAATTAATGCAAATTAATGGCGTTGGTGCAGGTAAGGCTAAAAAGTTTGGTAAACCTTTTATTGATATCATTGCAGACTATGTTGAGCAAAATGAGATTACTACGGCAAAAGATGTAGTAGTAAAGTCAACAGTCAATAAGTCAAAATCTAAAATTGCTATCATTCAGCAAATAGATAGAAAACAAGATATTGAAGATATTGCCGAATCCTTAAAAGTATCTTTTGATGATGTATTGGATGAGATTGAAAACATCTGTGATTCTGGTACAAAATTAAATCTTGATTACTATATAGAAACCATCATGGACGATGATCGAATTGAGGAGATTTATGATTATTTCATGTCTGCTGAATCCGATTCTATTGATGATGCTTTTGATGAGCTAGATGAAGATATCGGAGAAGATGAAATTCGACTAGTACGTGTTAAGTTCTTATCTGAAGTAGCAAACTAGTAGAAATTTTAACCTCTTGAGATATAAAAAAAGAGTTACCAATTCATTGATTGGTAACTCTTTTTCATATATACTGAATTGACTCTTAGTTCATAAATCCTCTATCACGCATTAATGCTTTATAATCAGCATCTCTACCTCTAAATAAACGGTATGCTTTTGAAGGATCCATTGCATTTCTAGGAGCAAATAAGTATTTCACTAATCGATCTGCAATTTCTTTATCATAGTATCCATTTGGTGATGCTTCAAACACTTCTGCAGCATCTGCTGTTAACACATCTGCCCAGATATACCCATAATAAGCTGCTGCATATCCTTCACCTGAGAAAATATGACCGAACTGCGTAGAGCGGTGACGCATTACAATTTCTTTAGGAAGACCTAGAGCTTCTAAAGTTTCTTTTTCAAAGGTAACTGGATCAATATTTTTAGGATCTGTTGTATGATATTTCATATCCATTAAAGCTGACGCCAAATACTCCGTTGTTGAGAACCCTTGATTAAAAGTAGATGCTGCTTCAATTTTCTTTA
This sequence comes from Flammeovirga agarivorans, assembly GCF_012641475.1. NCBI lineage: Bacteria > Pseudomonadati > Bacteroidota > Cytophagia > Cytophagales > Flammeovirgaceae > Flammeovirga > Flammeovirga agarivorans. The sequence goes on from NZ_JABAIL010000002.1 coordinate 966,136, forward strand.
ATAATGATTGAGGCATTGGTTTACCTGTTTTTACATTCGTCAAGAAACCATTGATAACTTTATCAGTCGGCAACCATCTTTCTAATAATTGAGACTGGAACTCTGTATAATCTCTTACTCCGCTATTTGATGTAGGGTATTTCACATCTGCTGATAAGAAGTGCAGTGCATGTCCAAATTCATGGAAAAATGTTTCTGCATCACTCCAAGAAACTAACGCCACATCACCTGGTGCTGGCTTAATAAAGTTCGAGTTATTTGATGCCAATACAATCTTCTCTCCTTGATAAGAAGTAAAACTTCTGTATGTTGTTGCCCATGCTCCAGAACGTTTACCTTTTCTTGCATATGGATCTAAATACCAAAGGCCAATTACTTTACCTGAAGACTTGTCATTTACTTCCCAAACACGAACATCTTCATCAAATACAGGAATCTCTCCTTTTGGAAGTTCTTTAAAATTAAAGTTGAATAACTCACCTGCGACAAAGAACATTCCTTCTCTTAGTTTTTCAAGCTGTAAATATTGTTTTACCTCATCAGAGTCCAAATCATATTTAGCTTTTCTGACCTTTTCTGCATAGTAGCGGTAATCCCAAGGTTCAATTGTAATCTTATCTCCTCTCTTATTGGCTACAGCTTGCATATCGGCCACTTCGCGATGAACTGTCTCCACTGAGGCTTCCCATACTTTTTCCATCAAATCCATAGCATTATCAGGAGTTTTTGCCATACGATCTTGTAAACGCCATGCAGCATAATTACTATACCCCATCAGCTTCACTCTTTCATCTCTTAGCTTAAGGATTTTTGCAATGATGGCATTATTATCATGCTCATCTCTGTTATCGCCTCTTTTGATATAGTTGGTCCAAACTTCTTTACGGATAGCTCTTTCGTCAGAGTACGTAAGGAACGGTTCCATAAAAGATCTTGTATTTGGTACTGCATACTCTCCTTTATGGCCTCTATCTTCTGCTTGCTTTGCTGATGACTTGATAAATGAATCAGGCAATCCACTTAATTGATCTTTGTTCAGATAAACAACATAGTTTTCTTCATCAGCTAATACATTATTAGAAAAGTCTGTGTACAAAGTTGACAACTCACTCTGAATGGCAGCATAACGTTTTTTCTTTGCAGGATCGAGATCTGCACCACTCATTACAAACCCTTTATACGTAAGCTCCACTACTCTTTGTGCTTCTGCTTCTAAAGGTTTTTTCTGGCTTGCTTCATACACCGCTTTCACTCTTTTGAAGAGTTGTTCATTCTGACTGATTTTAGAGGAGAATGCTGAGATCTTTGGTGCTAATTCTTTACTGATTTTTCTTAACTCAGGAGTGGATTTATTAGATCTCCAAATACCATAATAAGTAAAGGCTCTATCTAATGCTGCACCAGACTTTTCCATTTCGATTATGGTATTCTCAAAAGTAGGTTCTTCTGTACTATTGGCAATTGCATCTATTTCTGCCAATTTCATTTCCATTCCTTCTTCAATCGCACTTTTTAGATCAGATAACTGCATTTTATCAAAAGCAGGTACACCTCCATACGGGCCTTTCCATTCTTGTAATAGCATATTGTTCGATGAATGCTGATTTTCTTGTTGATCACTACACCCTATTGTTAAGCATGCTAAAGCCACGCCTCCAATGAGAGATAAAATTGATTTTCTCATGATGGTTTAAATAATAAAATAAGTTTCGATGGTTGTTTGCTACTTCAATCTACTTAAGATTATAAGGCGAATATAAAAAGAGTCATCCATAATAAATAATAGATGACTCTTTCTCGTTTTTTTTATTTTCATTCAGGTAATATCTACCTATTCTTTTGCATAATTCCGGTTATCTAATCCCCAGTTTAGTTTTTTCCTCAAGGTATCTAAAAATTTTTCACCTCCACCAGTATTAACCAATTTTGCTTTAAATGGACATTTTTTTACTGCCAATTCAATGGTAGCATCTACTGGTTCTGAACGAGAGTCCAATGAAACTAAGAAGTTTTTCGTTCGTCCTTCGATCTCAAATGAAATTACACTTTGATCCGACACAATCAATGGTCTTACATTTAGGTTATGGGGACAAACTGGTGATATAATAAAGTTTTCCGATCCTGGAATTACTACTGGCCCTCCTACACTTAGTGAGTATCCTGTTGAACCAGATGGTGTTGATACGATTAATCCATCAGCCCAATAAGAATTAAGGTACTCACCGTTAAGGTAGGTATGTACCACGATCATTGAAGAGGTATCTCTTTTTAAAATCGTAAACTCATTTAGACCAAATTTAATGCCTCCAAAAAGATCTTCTCTATCACTGACCACTGTAAGCATTGTTCTTTCTTCAATGGAGTAATAACCATTAATCAAAGCATCAATCGTTTGAGAAAAATTCTCTCTTCTTATTGAAGCCAAGAAGCCTAATCTACCTGCATTAACACCTACTATTGGAATTTCCAATTCCTGAACATAAGTAAGTGCTTGCAGCAAAGTACCATCACCTCCGATTGAGATCATGAAATCTATTCCTCTCAATTCTTCTGTAGTACTAAAAACTTCAAGCTGTTTGAAAAGTTCAGGTTCTATTTTTTCAAGATAGAGTGCTAACCCATCAGAAATCATTAATTCCAATTCAGGACGATTAATAATCTCATAAATAGAATTGATTAAAAATTCGCTTCTTTCTTTTTCTAGTTTACGGCTGTGTAAAGCAATTCTCATTTTTACAGTTCTAAGTATCGCATCAGGTTGTCCAATCGATCACGACCTTCGTCTTTTCCTTCAGCAAACGCAGAAGAGAATATCACATTCATGCTAAAACGCTCAAATGTCGCCAATACAGCTTCTACATTCATTGTATTTAATTTCAAAGTAACGATTACCATTTTGGCATCGTTAGTATCAACTTCAACAAAAGCTGACAATATTTTTACATTGTTTGATTCCACCCATCTGCTCAAATCTTCCAATGAGTAATGGATAGCTTCTATTCTTAATGCTACAACACTACCTTCAATTTGGTCAGCATGCATTCTTGCCACTTCGTCCATCATATCTTTTACGATAATGGTGCCGTGGTATTTATTTTCTTTATCGACAACAGGGATGATTTCAACATCAAATTCATCAACTATTCTTAGACAGTCATACAAGTGAGTTGTCGGTAAAACAGATACTTCTTCGTTTGATAATGGTAGTTTAACAGATTTTACTCCTTCAGATAAATCAAGGTCAAAGAAATCCTGCTCCATCACCATACCGATATATTTATCATTCTTAATAACCGGCAGTGATAGAATATTTAATTCTTCATAATATGAAAACACACACTCCAAACTTGTATCTGGGGTTATGCTTGGTAATGTCGTTGTCAACAAATCTTTCGCTATTTGCATATCATCTATAAGTAGTTTGATGAAAAGATATGTGTATATACGTAAAATGGGAGATAAATGTGTTGAAATACATCAACATTTACCTCCCATTTTAAACTATGAGTTTCCTCACAGACTCTATTTCAAGATGTAAATCCAGAGAAATCGAGTGAAGGTTTCTCTAAACTACATTATTGTTAGTTATTTCTCAAGAAATCATCAACTAACATGTTGAATCTGTTCGGATGTTCCATCATTGGAGCATGACAACACTTATCAATAAAGTGTAATTCAGCGTTTGGTATTAAACGGTTGAATTCATGCCCTGCCGAAGGAGGTGTAATTGTATCGTTCAGTCCCCAAATTAACAATGTAGGGCTCAAAATGTTTTTTAATTCATCACGAAGGTTGTGCTTCTGAGCAGATCTTGCATAGTATACAATACGTAAACACTTTGCATTATCTGAAGTTACTTCATACACTTCGTCTACTAATTCTTTAGCTGCTACTTCAGGATCATAGAAAGTATAAGCTACTCTATCTTTAATAAAATCGTAGCTACCACGTTTAGGATATGATAATCCCATACCTGATTCATATAAACCTGATGATCCAGTAAGAATTAACTTCTTTACTTTATCAGCATTTGCTAAAGTATACATTAAAGCAACGTGTCCTCCTAGGCTATTACCTAGTAATGAGAACTCTTCCAATTCGAAATCAGCAACAAACTTTTCAGTGTAAGTTACAAGTCCTTCTAAATTAGATTCGTTTCTTGGTGAATCGTAGATAGGCAACATAGGAATGAGTACACGGTATCTCCCTGAGAAGTAACTTAATACATCTGCCCAGTTACTCAATGCGCCGAACAGGCCATGTAAAAGTATTAATACTTCTCCCTCGCCTTCATCTATATATTTAAATCCGTGTTTTTCTCGAACAGTTAAATTCATATTAATTCTTACTGTAATCGTTGCTTAAAAAATTACGTGCAAAGATACGATTTAATTTTAAGTTGTGAACTATTTATCAATAGGACAAAAAGAATATGATGACAATCATCTGAGCTACTCTGCTTTTAAAATTTCTTTGTAGCTACTATATGTTAACCCTCCTTGAATAAACAACTCACTCATTACCTCTCTACCTATCTGATTATCAATATATATGTCACGTTCTTTACAAATCTGATCTACCAATTTCATAGCAAAGCCTTTAGCAACAAAGCTTGCAGGAAGAGATGTAGACTTTTCTACAATTTTTTCAGAATCTCTGAAATTTAATATTGAGTTTTCAAAAACATATTCTACCGCTTCTCTTTTTGTCCATAAAAAGTGATGGATACCCAAATCGCAACGCATCATGATAGCGTTATTTAATCTCCAAATTTGATAAAGTGCTCTCTCTTCTAACGTTGCACTTTTATAATATGTGGATAGATAAATATTTTTCCAAAATTCAACGATGTAGTTAAAACTTAATTCTCTTCTGAAAAGTGGTAGTTTTTTATTCTCTAATCTATACTTTGACCATTCGTCTTGGGCTGCAGAAGATATTGCAAAAACAGGCATCATCATCTCTTGGTATTTACTCAGTGAATCGCATAGATAAACTCTACCTGCTCTACTACTATCAAAACTACCTTCATAGTAAAAAGGTTCAAGATCGAAGTTGCTCATAAAATGAGGGAGTCTTCGAATTTCTATTGGCTCGTGTTGGTTTTTGATAAAGGGAGCAGCTTGAAAATACTTCTGAAAATCATTGTGGACAAACCATTTCTGATCGATATTTTGCTTTTGATAAAAGGACTCAAATTGCTCTCTCAATGTCGTTCCTTCTAAGCCTAAAGAATCGAATAAAACGCCTAATTTTTTCTTTTCTCTAGATACTAATTTTCTTGCTTCATAATTAAGGTTTCTAGGACGAAAATCATTTTCAATTTCCTCTTGGTTTAGGCCACAAGTATATTGTATCAAATGTCTGTAATAATCATCTCCTTCCTTTTCAAATCGCATTAATGTGATTTCTTCTTCGGCTTGCATATACACCTCATCGACAGTTCTCATTAAAGCATCAAAAGAGGGAATAACACTACCTTCAATAGCCTTTTTCAATTGATATTCTAGCTCAGGAAGTTTCTGTTTGATATCATCATTATCCAGTTGTGTTACTTTAGACATAAAATCTTTATAAAAGATATTCTCTTCTAATGGTACACTTAAAAATGCCTCTAATTGTTTGTGAATTAAAGCTAGGATTACTTTTGGAGGCAAAGCATGGTCTTCGTTAATATTAAAGTGATGTATTGCCTCTTCCAACGACTCATTTTCCCTTCTGTACAGAATTCCTTTTGAAGTTTGTCGGTTTTCAACCTCGCTAGGAAACAAAGGCTTCCCAGAGATCAATTCTGAAACTTTATCTTGAGCTTCCTCCAAACGGTAAATGTAGTTGTAAGCTTCATTCACATTTTCGATGGAATGACAATTGATCATGAAAAGAGGTAATTGGACTTGAATGCCTTCAATATGATCAATTGGATATTTTACATGCTCATAAATCCAACGGTCAAGAATATTGACCTCCATTAAAAACTCAAATATATCTCTTGAAAGTTTTTCGTCTTTCGTTAATTTTTTTCTGTCATATCTTGATAAGAATTCCAACTCATCTTTCAGGTATTCAAAATCTTTTTCAGTCTGAATTAATGACTCGTTGTTTAAGCTTCCCTCTAAAGAAGAAGAAGCATAGGGCCATTTAAATGCTTTCGTTTTTGTTAATAGTTCAGGATGAGATAATGTATAATCATAAAAGAAGCGATCCAATAAAGTATACATCTTGGATGGGCGGAAAAACCAAGTATTAATACGATCACTTACTAATACAATTAGAAAAACAAGAATTGCAGATTGAAGATACCTTAACCAATGATTTCTGAAATGAAATCTAATTTTTTCCCAGTAAAACTCTTTATATATTTTATTGAATTTCATTTTTTCTTAAAAAACTCTTATCCTGTAGATGATTAACAAGAATTGAAGGATTCATCAGCAATAATCGATGATATTCTAATACATTTGCAAATACTAGGCTAATAATTCTTAAATCAGTTGAACTTATAGATTAATTATAAGTTACAATAATATAGAACTTCGTTACTAAGAAATTGAAAAAGAGTTATCATCATACAGATCAAATAGTTTTAAAGACTTTAGACTTCGATAGTTTATTATCCGTTGCACTCGAAAGTGGACAGCCCTTTGCTACTTGGAAAATGCCAAACGAAAATACAAAAAGCATCGTAGTTTCATTGCAAAAGGAAGCCATGAGAGTTACTCCCGATCTAGAAGAGTTACCGAATGGTTTTTTAGCACATCCTTTTCATGATACAAGTAAAAAAGCTTATTTGATCCCCGCTGACATCTACTATACCACTGAAATGGATCATATCGATTTTTCTAATGATTATGATTACGATACCAAAGTTAGAGTAGAGAAAGCAATCAACACTTTTGATCCCTCTAAGCCACTTAGAAAGTGGAAAAGAAACATGCTAAAAGAGCATTTCCCACCAACCTCCAAAGAACATTTTGTAAATATTGTTGGTGAGAGTGTCAAAGCAATGCAAAATGAAGAGTTCTTAAAAGTAGTATTGTCAAGAACAAAAGAAGCTGGATTAAAAGATGATTTCTCCCCTATCGATTTCTTTCACCGATTAAGTGAAGCTTATCCGACTGCATTTATATCAATGTGCTATATACCTAATGTTGGACTGTGGATGGGAGCATCTCCGGAAACATTAATTAGTGTTGACGAAAATGGTATTTTCCGTACTGTAGCTCTAGCAGGTACTCAAGCTAGTAATGGCATACACCCAAGGGACGCTTCTTGGAAAAGTAAAGAAATTGAAGAGCAAGCATTAGTAAGCAGATACATCATTAATTGTTTTAAGAAAATACGTTTAAGAGAATTTGAAGAAAAAGGGCCTCGTACTGTTGCTGCTGCTCATTTACTTCATTTAAAAACGGATTTTAAAGTAGATACAAAAGCTACAAACTTCCCACAATTAGGTACAGTGATGTTAGACTTATTACATCCTACTTCTGCTGTTTGTGGTATGCCAAAAGATATTGCAACACAGTTTATTCTAGACAATGAGCATTACAATAGATCCATTTATAGTGGATATATCGGGCCTATTGGTTTAGAAAATAGTCAGCATCTTTTTGTCAATTTAAGGTGTCTTCAATTATTCACAGATCATGCATTACTGTATGCTGGTGCAGGTATTACATCTGACTCGGATCCGGAGAAAGAATGGAAGGAGACAGAATTAAAAATGGATACTATGCTCAAACATTTGAATGCATAATCCTAAATCATGATTATCAGATCGTTGATATTTTATATCAATAAATTTCAAGATATTTTGTAAGGAACCGTGGTTTTAGTTGTCTAACTAATACTTACGGTTCTTTTTATTTATCTTTCTAAGTCAATTGATAAATAAATTATGCACCTACATTAAATATTCAGATTAAAGACATAGATCATGAAAGTACTACTCAAGTTTATCTTACTATCATTACTTTTCACATATTCTACTTATGCACAAGAAAAAGATATTTATGCTAAATATGGAATTGAAGTAGAAACATTACAACCAGGATTAGAAGTTGGAGATATAGCACCTGATTTTACAGGAGTTGATCAAGATGGAAATACTTTTACCTTATCAGAAGCCATTAAAGAAGGTCCTGTAGTGGTCAATTTCTTTAGAGGTAGTTGGTGTCCTTCTTGTTATAAGCATCTTAAAAGTATTCGTGATTCTCTAGACTATATTTATGCTACTGGTGCTAAAATAATTATGGTAAGTCCTGAAGAAAAAGAAAGCCTAGATGCCTTTGCTAAAAAGAAAAACTTTACTTTTCCGATGATCTCAGATGTTGACATGAGTATCATGAACAACTATAAAGTTACTTTCGAAGTAACTGAAAAATATCAGAAGAAAATTAAGACCTTTTTATTTACCGATATCGCGGCAAACAATGCGATACATCAAGCGTCATTGCCGGTACCTGCCACATATATTATTGGAAAAGATCAGAAAATAATAGCCAAGCAATATAACCCTCAATATTCTGTCAGAATGTCGCCTACAGCCATTGTACAAGCATTAACATCAGAATAAAAGGAAGACATTAAACATTTTGAGTGAATTCGTTAAAAGTTTAAATCACTAAATAGTGTTTTATTGATGAATTGATTAATATTGATGTGAGATATTCGTTAAGTTGAGTATCTCACATTTTTGTTTAGAAGAAACCTAAGAAAATTGATATAAATAATGATTGTACTCTTTTCTATTCACCCAGTAGTCGGAGTCCTATTCGGATCATTATTCTCATCAAATTTTCATTGAAATCGATATCATCTCAAAATAATTATAAACTACTATGTCAACAGGACAAGGAGAATTTATTGTTGAGGGAGGACACCGTTTGAGCGGTGAGATTACTCCTCAAGGTGCAAAAAACGAAGCACTACAGATTCTATGTGCGGTACTGCTTACCGAAGAAAAAGTGACTATACATAATATTCCAAATATTATTGATGTCATGAAATTAATTGACATCCTTGCAGATTTTGGAGTAAGAGTTGAAAAGTTAGGTGAAGGTTCTTATGAATTTGAAGCCAAAGATATAAATATTGACCACTTACATTCTGAAGACTATTCACAAAAGGCTTCAAGATTAAGAGGTTCTATTATGGTACTAGGTCCATTATTAGCTCGTTTCGGACAGGGTAAAATCCCTAAACCGGGTGGGGATAAAATTGGCCGTAGAAGATTAGATACTCACTTCTTAGGCTTCAAAAAGCTAGGAGCAAAATTTGAATATACTGAAGATGGGTATTTTAAAATTGATGCTACCGATTTGCATGGTACATACATCTTATTGGATGAACCATCTGTAACAGGTACAGCCAATGTAATTATGGGTGCTGTAATGGCGAAAGGGAAAACTACTCTTTACAATGCAGCATGTGAGCCTTACATCCAACAGTTGTGTAAAATGTTGAACCGAATGGGGGCAAACATCTCAGGTTATGGTTCTAACCTTATCACGATTGAAGGTGTTGAACGTTTAGGTGGCACTACTCATACTATGCTTCCTGATATGATCGAAATTGGTAGTTTTATTGGTTTAGCTGCCATGACTCAGTCTGAGATTACTATCAAAAACTGTCGTATTGATGAACTTGGACAAATTCCAACCGTATTCAAGCGTTTGGGTATTCAAATGGAATTTAGAGGTGATGACATCTATATTCCTTCTCAAGAATCTTATCAATTAGATCGTTTTATCGACGGCTCTATTCTAACGGTAGCAGATGGTCCTTGGCCATTGTTTACACCAGACCTTTTAAGTATTGTATTGGTAACTGCCATTCAAGCTAAAGGTACTGTTCTTGTGCATCAGAAAATGTTCGAATCGCGTTTATTCTTCGTGGATAAACTGATTGACATGGGTGCACAAATTATTTTAAATGACCCTCATAGAGCTACTGTTATTGGTATGAACAGACAGTCAAATCTTAAAGGGATCAAAATGAGTTCTCCAGATATTAGAGCTGGTGTGGCATTATTAATTGCTGCACTTTCTGCCGAGGGTACTTCTGTTATTTCTAATATTGATCAAATCGACAGAGGATACCAAGATATCGAAGGAAGATTAAAAGCTCTTGGAGCTAAAATCGAAAGAAGATAAGAAGTAGCAAAATTCAATTATAAAACTTGCTATCTAAATATTTATTGAGGCGTTTTTATAAGAAGCGCCTCAATTACTAACTAAAACATTATTGTGCGATGAGCATTAAACATTCCAAAGGTTCGAGCTACCCTTTAGGAGCTACTGTAACTAATAAAGGAACAAACTTCTGTATATATTCTAAAGGTGCGACCGCTATCGAACTGCTCTTATTTGCAGACAAGGATAGTCCACGTCCGTTTCATGTGATCCGTTTAAACCCTGAAACAAATAAGACTTTTTATTATTGGCATGTATTTGTTGAGGGAGTTGGACATGGTCAGGTTTATGGATATAGAGCATTTGGTGATTATATTCCAGAAAAAGGTTCATGGTTTGATGGTAGTAAAGTTTTAGTGGATCCTTATGCGAAGGCTGTATGCATGACAGAGAATTACTCTAGAAAAGCATGCATTCGCCCCGGAGACAATTGCTTACATGCACTAAAGAGTATCGTTATTGACGACTCTGAATACGATTGGGAGGGAGATAAACCGTTATCAAAACCTTATTCGAAAACTATCATCTATGAGATGCATGTTGAAGGATTTACCAAAGACCCCTCTTCTGGCCTTTCTGATGAAAAAAGAGGTACTTATGAAGGTTTGATTGAGAAGATTCCTTATTTACAAGAATTAGGCATTACAGCAGTTGAACTCTTACCTATTTATCAGTTTGATCCATATGATGCTCCAAAAAACCGCATCAACTACTGGGGATACAGTCCTATTAACTTCTTTGCTCCTCACTCTCTTTATGCTATGGATAAAAATGATCCAACGAGCCCAGTAAGAGAATTCAAGGATATGGTAAAAGCTTTACATAAAGCAGGTATTGAAGTTATTCTGGATGTTGTATACAACCATACTACTGAAGTAAACCCTGAAGAGGGGCCAACGATAAACTTTAAAGGATTAGATGCTAGTACATACTATATCCTCGATAAGAAAAATAACTACAAATTCTTAGATTTCTCTGGTTGTGGAAACTCATTCAACGCAAACCACTCCGTAGTGAGAAGAATGATTATGGATTCTCTTCGCTATTGGGTATCTGAAATGCATGTTGATGGCTTCCGTTTTGATTTAGCTTCCGTTTTATCAAGAGACGAAGAAGGTAATCCGACAGACAACCCTCCAATCTTATGGGAAATTGAATCTGATCCAATCCTTGCAGGTACTAAAATGATTGCTGAAGCATGGGATGCCGCTGGTCTATACCAAGTAGGATCTTTTGTTGGTGATCGTTGGAGTGAATGGAATGGAGTTTATAGAGACGTTTTAAGACGATTTGTAAAAGGAGATAATGACCTTATTGGCTCTTTCGCGGGTTGTGTTGAAGGCTCACATCACATTTTCCAAAATCAAGAAGAAAGAGATCCTAATAGAAGTATCAACTTCATCACTTGTCATGATGGTTTTACAATGAATGACCTCGTATCATACAATTCAAAACACAACTTGGCCAATGGTGAAAATAACAACGATGGTTCTAACGATAACTTCAGCTGGAACCATGGTCATGAGGGTGATACAGATAATGGAGAGATCGATCACTTAAGACAAAAGCAAATAAAGAACTTCTTCACATTGCTATTATTATCTCAGGGTACTCCTATGATCTTAATGGGGGATGAAGTGAGAAGGACTCAAAATGGTAATAATAACGCCTACTGTCAGGATAATGAATTGAGTTGGTTCAATTGGAATGATCCTATTCACCATGAAGAGATGTTGAACTTTGTAAAGAAAATTATCAAGTTCAATTTACAACATCAGGTCTTCCAAACAGAGCGTTTCTGGAGTTCTAAAGCAAGAGCGCGCCGTCCAATCATTACATGGCATGGAGTCGATTTCGACAATCCTGACTGGGCTGGTAATTCGCATGCTATTGCCTACATGCTTACTTCTCCAAATACTGGAGAGCAGATATTTATTATTGTCAACACATTCTGGGAAGCACTGGATTTTGAGATTCCAGAACCAACAATATTCACAAGTCAACCCGAATGGAAATGTATTGTAGATACTGGCAACAGAATGCCTCATGATATATTTGAGTATGATGATGCCCCTGTTATTAAACCAGGGCATAAACATCTTCAACCTAGGTCGGTTGTTGTTTTAAAATCAACTTAAAAAATAAAAGGTCATCTTATTGCAAGATGACCTTTTATTTTTATATCGTTTTATGCTCGATTTTTACTACTTCACCAAAGTTTTCAAGTAGTAAATTATTCATATCTTCTTTGTGTAAAACTTCTTTCAAAGCTCCCTTCACTTGCTCTGGAGATAATTCTTCACCATACCATTTTACAAAGATTTTTGCTCTTTTGGCTTTTAGATATTTCTTACCATTTTGAGCATCTTTGTTTTTATCAGGAGCTATCATTTCATAAGGAAAACCATAAGTATATTCCTCATAAATATATGTTCCTTTCTCTGATACAGAAGGGTCTTTAAACACCTTAAACCTTCCTGGAGTAGCTGAATCTCTTGTATTTCTTGACAATCGTATCGCTACTTGTACACTGTCTACACCTTTAATGTGTACATTATGGAATGTAAGCCTTTCATATTTATCTACTTGCTGGCCTCCAATATAAAAATAAAGGAAAACCGTAAAGGATATGAAAATAGTTAAAGACCTAGCTAACAAGTTGGTGATTACTTCTTTAGAAGTCCATTTTTTTCTATTTGATACTTTCTTGATTTCAACAGAAAATCCTTTTATTTCCTCTGTTTGAAACTGTTCATCACTTAAATCATCTCCTTTTTTTATGGGCAATAATAGACTCATCGTCACAATAAAGAATACTGTGATATAGAATGGTGTTTTAAATAAAATTGACTCATTAAAAACCACCTCAAGAATACTATTGAAAATTAAGGACGTAAAAGTTATCAATAAAGCATATACAACCGCTAATATAAAAGGTTGATATTCTTTAGGGATCTTATTTTTTTGAGAATAGATAGTGCGAGGTTTACTATTTTTTACCTCTTTATTTTTTGTAACTTCAAACATGGTAACTAGCTCTTTTCGTGATAGTGTACATTTTGATTGATATGCAACAAATATACTTCTAAAGAGTAGTTTCAGTTTAAACTATTTAAAGTTTTTAGCAATAAAAAATCTTAATAATCAATAAGTTCATAGTCTCCTTCTTCTCCTTTTGATGCTTTTCGCACTGCTTGATCCGCTCTTCTAATAGGTTCGAAGATTCTATACTCACCATGAAACCTCTTGATCATATAAATAGATGTCTCTAAACTAATCAGATGGCCTGGGCTGATAAAAATCGGTTTTACTCCTTTGTTCGAGCGAAATGCAACACCAACTACTTCATCGTCCAACAGCATCGGTGCAATGCTTCCTTTCCCATCTCCTAGTTGAGTATTGTACTTTAACATTGGCTTCTTTGCAACACCAATAGTAGGTATATTTAATCTTAGACCTAACCAACAAGCTATTCCAAACTTTCTAGGGTGTGCTAATCCATGACCATCTACAATCACTAGGGAAGGAACAAACTTATATTTCTTATTTAAAATCTGAAGGCATTCTTCTAATAATGGACCTTCATAATATGCAAAATAACCCGATTCATAAGGAGTTGCCGGCAATGGATGAACCGTAACAAAGGTATTGATCCATTCACCTGTTTTTCCTCGAATAATATCACAAGAGACAAAAGCACAATCTTCAGTATACGCCACATCCATACTACAAACAGCGTCTTCTCCTTTAAATTTTATTCGGTGATTTGTGTCTTCATATATAATTACTTGAGCTGCTAATTCTTCTTGTTCCTTATCTCTTTCTTGGTTTCGCATAGTTACTTCTTCCCTTCTACTAAAAAAGGAAAAAGCAGTAGGATTAACTTACTGCTTTTTCTTATTTCTTATTTATAAACTCTTGCTTTGTTTAATGCATTCTGGTATTTACGAGCATAATAATTATGCTCTTTCAATGTTTTTGAAAAATGGTGATATCCAGAAAAATCTGCTTCAGCAACCATATACATGTACTTATGTTTTGTTGCGTTTAACACTGCATTTATCGCTTGAGTTGAAGGAATTCTAATTGGTCCTGGAGGCAATCCAGTATGCTTATACGTATTGTAAGGAGAATTGATGGCTAAGTGTTTGTTTAAAACTCTTTTCACATCAGTAAAGTCATTCACCATTCCAGTTTCAACAGCTGCAAAGACTACAGTTGGGTCAGATTGTAGGCCCCAACCTTTGTTTAGTCTATTGATATATAAACCAGCTACTTTTGGCATTTCATCAGCCTTTATTGTCTCAGATTCAACAATTGATGCTAGCACTGATACTTGAAATGGAGTAAGTCCTACGGCTTCCGCTTTTTTCTTACGGGCGTCATCCCAGAACTTATCATACTCTTTTTTCATTCTTTTCACCAAGCTCTTTGCTGAGATTGTCCAATACACCTCATAGGTATTTGGTAAAAAGATCACTTTCATCGTTAAAGAATCAAGACCTAATTCTGCCTTTAATTCTTCATCATACATTGCATCCAATAATTCATCTGGAGTAATCTCTAAACGCTGTGTAAAACGTTCGGCAACATCATCCAATGTTCTTGCATTATTGAAAGTGATTTTGATGGGAGTTTGTGCCCCTGATCGTAAATATCTTACCGCCTCAATGTTGGTCATATCTGGCTCTAATACATACAAACCGGGTTTTACATTCTCATTATATTTCAAAGCTTTTGATACAAATCTGAAAGGAACTAACTCAGAAAGTATATCGTACTTCATTAGGGTATCCGACACATTATCTATCGTTGCGTCATTTGGAATTCTAATTACTGCTGCTTGTTTTCCTACTTGAACATTAGGTGTATAAAATACTTGATAAAAATAGACAATCATCGATATTGTAAACACCGAAAAGCCTACAAATAAAAAAATACGTAAGTTCTTTGATACCATTTTGCTCTTATTTAGCCTCTATAAAATTAGGTTAGAGGTTACTGTTTTGTTTCAGGACGGTAAATCAACGTACTTATGCGGTCTTTTGCAAACATTTCATTGGCAACTTCTAATAAATCCTCCGCCGAAATGTTCTGAATTTGCGTAAATACTTCTTCTATGGTTTCAAATTTCTCTTTGTCTAACAGCGCTTTACCCATACCTAACATTATAGATAGGTTAGATTCGCCAGACATCGCAATTTGTCCCATTATTTGTTGCTTTACAGACCTTAGTTGTTGAACACCCAATTTTTTATCTCTTAGCTTACCCAACTCTCTATCTACTAGTTTTAGACATTTATTGAGACTTTTCTCTTCTGTAGCAAAATAGATACTGAATTGTCCACTATCTAAATAAGCTGAAGATCCTGCAGAAATATCATATACATATCCATATTTCTCTCTGATTCCTAAATTTAATCTAGAGTTCATGGCAGGGCCACCTAGAAGGTTTGTCAAAAGAAAGAAGGTCATTCTCTTTGAGTGGTGTAGCTCATAAGATTCTGCACCCAACATTACATGACATTGTGTAATAGGCTTTTTCCTTTCCACTGTGATCGGTGTATAACCTGTAAATGGTATACGTGTTCGATCTTTCCTCATTTCAGGAATATGTGAAAAATATTTCTCACAAAGTGCTACAACCTTTTCGAAGGGAAGATTAGAGATAGAAGAAAAAACGACTTCATGCGTATCAATATTCTGTTCTAAGAAATCGAAAAAGTCTTGTTGTTGGAAACTCTTTACGCTATCTATTGTACCCAAAATATTTCTACCAAGAGGATGATTTGGGAAGATGATCTCATCGAATTCATCTCCAATCGCATCAGCTGGGTCGTCTCTATAAAGAGACATTTCTTCTAAAATAACTGAACGTTCCTTCTCAATTTCCTTTAGAGGGAAACTAGAATTAAATGTTAAGTCCGATAAGATATCAACCGACTTTTCAAAATGTTGTACTAACGTTGATGCATAAAAATGAATCTTCTCTTTAGAAGTATAAGCATTCAACTCACCTCCAACAGCATCTATACTGTTAAGAATATGATACGCCTTTCTTTTATTGGTTCCTTTAAAAGCCATATGCTCCCAAAAGTGTGCAATGCCTTGTTGTTCCAAGGTTTCATCACGACTACCAACGTTCAAAGCCACACCACAATGTGCCAGTTTAGTACTTTTGACTTGTCTATGTATGATTCTGATACCGTTATCAAGACGGTGTATCTGAAAATTCTTATCCATCGAGTTGATTTTCCCTCCGTTAATAACCCAATCCATTGGGTTTTATATTCTCTACCTCACATTAATGAGCCTGCAAATTTAGTTATTAAGATCTTAATAATGAAGTACATTAGATCAATAATATCGTTTCAGTTCTTTTGTTATGAATATTTTAGAAGCTCATAAAATCTATTGGTAATCAGACACAAAAAAGCCTTGTCTTTTAAGTAAAAACAAGGCTTTTCTATATCTACTTGATTTAATCTTCATCAAGCTCTTTTATCACATAAACATCCTCACCTGTTCTGTGCATAAAGTATTTTTCTCTTGCAAACTTTTCTAACGTCTGATTATTAGACTTTAATTCCTTCATCTTACGTTCTAAGTCAAGAATCTCCTTTCCATAATATTCTTCCTGGTTCTTCAATTCTTGTTCTTTATTTTTCTGATTTCTTCTTTTTATCAAATTATCATTATCAAAGAAGGCTATCCAAATAAAAAATAAGAGTCCAGTTATTATATAAAAGTTCTTGAAATACTTTAACCATTCCGGGTTATTAGGTGTTTCTGCCATTCTGAATATCTTTCAAAAATTATAAGCCTGCCCCTTCTTCAACAACATAAGATACCTCTAAGATATTATTAGATCTATCGATATCTGCCACCTTGTGTGTAGGGTCAACTTCAACTCTTTTCAATTTAGTACCTTTTGTTGGAACCGCAATAGTATATGTCGGGTGTGTCCAAGGCCAGTCAGATAATTGTACCCAATTACCTTCAATTTCCTTTTCTTTCCCTCCTCTCATTAGTCTTAGAGGCATATAATATGTTGTTTCATCACCATTATCTAAAGTTACTTTTACCTCTGTTGGCATTGGCATTTGTCCTACTCTCTCTAAAGTGATATACGTTGTATCTCCTTCAGTGAAAGTATTCTTTACTCCATAATCCACCGTTTTAGTACTGTAAACAAAATACTGCTTGTACCACTGTAACTGAAGTCCTGATTCTTTCTCCATGATTCTCATGAAATCATTTACATTCGGGTGTTTGAACTTCCACTCTTCATAATATCTTCTGAATGCTTTATCAAACGTTTCTTGCCCCATGATATAGCTTAACTGGTGTAAGAATACGGCACCTTTTGAATAAGATGCTATAGAATAAGCTGCATTTCTTTCAAAATGATCTGCATGAGTACTTAACGGCTCTTCAATTCCTCTTTTTACCACATAGAAATATGAATTATATGAACCTCCATGTGCATTTTCTTTTCCATTCACATGTGCTTCTATCTCATTTCCAATGTAAGAGTTGAAACCTTCGTCCATCCAAGCATAAAGGCTTTCGTTTGTTGCTAATACAAACTGGAACCAGCTATGTAACATTTCATGAACTGTTACACCAACAAGGCTATTTAAATTTCTTTTTCCTGTGATTAGCGTAAGCATACCATACTCCATACCGCCATCACCACCTTGAACTACATTGTAAACTTTATAAGGGTATTTACCTACTCTCTTGTTTGTATACTTGATGGCTTGCTCTAGGTATGCAGGTAATTTATTCCATACATCATCAATACCTTGATCTTTTTTCCAGTAGAAATGAAGCTCCGGACCATCATCCATTTTTACAATTTTATGTTGATAGTCAGGATCTGCAGCAAAAGTAAAATCATGTACTTCAGGTGCAACAAAGTGCCAAGTTAACTTTCCATCTTTTGGCTTACCTTTTTTGATACCTTCGTAACCATGTCCAACTTGCTCTGCATTCTGTAAGTAACCTGTCGCGGCTACCATATACTTAGCATCCAAAGTTAATTTCACATCGAAATCACCCCAAATACCATAAAATTCTCTACCAACATATGGGTCTGGATGCCAGCCTTCATAATCGTACTCCGCTAATTTCGGGTACCATTGAGACATAGAATATCTTACGCCTTCTTTGTTATCTCTACCTGTTCTTCTGATTTGAACCGGTACCTGACCTTCAAACTCCATTGATAAAGTAACCTTTGACTTAGGCATAATTGGCTTATTCAAGGTAACTTCTAAAATTGTCCCTACAGTTTGGTGTTTTACAGGTTTACCATTTTGTTTTAATGAAATAACCTTTTCGTAACCAATTTCATCTGGGCTCAATTTTGAAATACGGTCTTTTACTCTACCATCAGGATCCTCAATTGTTCTTGAACGAACATCCATCATACTTCCAGGTTGGAAAGCATTCAAGAATAAGTGATAATACACTTTTGTTAGTGTATCAGGAGAGTTGTTATAATAATCTATTTTCTGTGTTCCTTGGAATCGGTTAGTGTTTACATCTAACTCTACGTCCATTTTGTAGTTGGCCCTTTGTTGCCAACGATCAGGTTGTGCGAAACCTATCAAGCTAAATGTGCATAATACTGCTGCGAAAAAATACTGCTTCATGGGAATGAAAGTTCCTCTTTTATTTGTTAATCAAGTTGATCACGCAAAATACAAAAGAAAACACTTCGATGGATAGTTAACAGTGCTTTCTCATTTAAATTTGATGTAATCAATATTAATTTTTTATTTTTTTAATTGAATTAAGTCAGGAGTGTTTTTAATTCTTCGATTTTTTGATGACGGGCAACGGAAAAAGTCATTACATCGACCACTTCTAACTTTTCTAAAATCATTAATGCTGATTCTAGAAATTTAGGGTCATTTTCTATTTTTCCTTTGATAATGAGTGCGTCTACTAAAAGCTCAATTTCATTGTACCTAAGTTTGGGTGATAGATCCATTACCTTCAGTGCCATTTCCTTGGCATCATCTTCTTGGTCTATTTGTACAATTTCTTTTAAATATTTTTCTACTGAAGTAGCAACTTCTTCTCTATATTTTACCCAATCAAGACCTTGAAAACGAAGTATCATTTTCTCTAAATCTTTGATCAGTCTTTTGATATAATCTCTTTTGTCTTGTAACATGTTTATTCCGTGAATGTGAATAACAAGTTAGCAAAGAAATTCCATATTACGACGACACCAATAGCAACTACTTTGGCTAAATAAAAGTTCATCTTCACTTTTTCATGAAGGATCCAAATAATAGCATTACTAAATAGAAGTCCTACAAGTGATACCGAGAAGAATTTTATATACTGAACACCAACATCTGTTGCATTACTCTCAAATGTCCAAATTCTATTTAAGATATAGTTGGATGTTGCCGCAAAAATAAAACCTAAGCTATTGGCTAAATATTTATGTCCTTTTAGTATATCCTTAACTAAATAAGTAATACCGAAGTCCACAAATAGACCTGAAAAACCCACCATACCAAATTTGATGAATTTCCAAAACAAGACCTCTCCTTGCATTTCTCTTATTTTAAAAAAATCGAAGAATAAATCAGTTTGATTGAACTAGAAAAATAGATGAAATTTACATTTCAAACAAAAAAGTAAATGATGAATAGTTAACTACCCATCATTTACTTTTATCTATAATTACTTGCTTCTGCGACGACGGTCACGGTCTCCACCGCCACCACCTTGACGGCGACGATCTCCACCTCTGTAACCTCCACCACCTCCGCGGCGGTCACCTCCGTTGAATGGTCTTCTACGACCTCCGCCACCACGACGACGGTCTCCACCGCCACCACCAGTGTTAGAAACTTCAACATCAATCTTACGGCCTTTGAAATCTAATTTGCTCATTCCACCGACAACATCTGTTTCTCTACCTTCTTTTAATTCAAAGAATGAGAAATTCTGCTTAAGATCGATTCGTCCAATATCAATACGGTCACCTTGTACACCTTTGTTGATTAAATCAATAAGGTCTTTTGGTCTAATTTCATCACGCTTACCAAGGTTAATAAAGAATCTTGTAAAGCCTGATTCAGCATTTCTACGATTATTCTCACCTCTTTCGCGGCTGTTTGTATGATCTCTTCTGTCAGGAACATTAAGATCTCTAGCCCCTCTGTAGTAATCTAAGAAGCGGTTAAACTCTAAAGCAACAAATCTGTTGATGATTTCTTCTCTGCTTAGGTCTTCTAACTTCTCGTATACTTTTGGTAAGTATGCAGCAATTTCATCTTCTTCCATTGCAACGTCATGGATTCTATCCACTAGGTGGAATAACTGACGCTCACAAATTTGAGGACCTGTTGGTACAGGATCCATAATGAAACTTTGCTTTAATACTCTTTCGATAGATCTTAAACGGTGCTTCTCACGCATGTGGATAATTGCAATTGAAGTACCATCTCTACCAGCTCTACCTGTACGACCTGAACGGTGATTGTACGTTTCGATATCATCAGGTAAGTTGTAGTTAATTACGTGTGAAAGGTCATTTACATCAAGACCTCTAGCTGCTACGTCAGTTGCTACAAGTAATTGTAGTGTTCTCTGACGGAACTTACCCATTACATAATCACGTTGTGCTTGAGACAAGTCGCCATGTAATGCATCCGCATTGTAACCATCTTGCATCAATCTTTCTGCAACGTCTTTAGTTTCTTGACGTGTTCTACAGAAAACGATACCATAAATATTTGGATTGTAGTCTACAATACGCTTAAGTGCTTCATAACGATCACTAGCTTTTACAGAGTAGCAATAATGTTTTACATTTTTGTTACCTGTATTTTTTGTACCTACAGTTACTTCTTTTGGTTCAGACATATAGTTTGAAGCAATTCTAGCTACCTCTTTAGGCATAGTTGCTGAGAATAACCAAACGTTTTTGTCTTCTGGAGTTCCTTCTAAGATTGCATCAAGCTCATCTTTGAAACCCATTTTCAACATTTCATCAGCTTCATCAAGAACTACTGTCTCTACTTGAGAAATGTCTGCTTTACCTCTTTTTAAAAGGTCATCCATACGACCTGGAGTTGCTACAATTACATGAGCTCCTCTTTTGATCTGACGGATTTGTTGGTCAATTGGAGAGCCACCATATACAGCTACTACTCTTAAACCAGGAATTTGTTTTGAAAAATTTTCTAAGTCTCTTGCGATCTGAAGTCCCAATTCACGTACGGGACATAATACTAACCCTTGCGTTCTTTTATCTGATACATCAACGCGATGTAATAGAGGCAAGCCGAAAGCTGCAGTTTTTCCAGTACCTGTTTGAGCTAGACCTACCAAGTCTGTTTCCTCCGTTAAAAGAGTTGGAATTACTTCTTCTTGGATTGGTGTTGGTTGTTCAAAACCGAGCTCAGAAACAGCGTCTAATAACTCTTGCTTCAGCCCTAATTCACTAAATTTTGCCATGTTGTGTTTTTTAGAACGCTTCCCTCCTTACAATGCTATGTTTGTAGCGGACTAGCTACAACTATGAGATGCGGATAAAAGCGCTAACGAATTTTATCTAATAGGCCACAAAGGTAATTGTTTTATTATTGGTTTTAGGTCTAAGCTTCACAATCGTTTGTTTTTCAGTAAAATTATTGGCAAAATTTTTCCTTATTAACAAAAAAAGGCCTCTTCTGAGGCCCTTCATTAATCAAATATTTTCAAAAGGTAACTGAAATTTCAGTTTTAACTAAAGCGTTGTTAATACACTACATCAGCAATAATTTCATAATTTTTATCACCTAATATCACAATTGATTGTGACCCTTTGAGTGTATAACGCTGAAGCATCTCATTCTCATCAAAAACTAATTCACCATTTTTTTCTGTTTCAAACAATGAATTATCTGTTCTGATTTTGAAAGAAACATTTAAGATTTTTCCTTCTGTATTTTTTTTCAATTCGAGCCAACGGACACTTTCTCTTGGTCCACTTGCTTCGTACCTTGTGATATGGTTTTTACCCTCCTCTTTTTTTATGACAGCATAACTATCTTTAAAAATCGGACGATTAATATCTGCTTCTGCAAAAATTTCTAATTCATTCTCCCAATCAATTTCATCAGAAGATATCACATTCTTTTTACCATCATATTCTACCTCTTTGTTCACTTTTGCTGATGAAGACGCTAAAGCTGTAGAAGTGTTTTCAATAATTTCCTTCAAATCAAAATAATAAACTTGATCTTGCTTATCGAAGGTCTCTAGTTGTGAACAATTGGTTAGTAAACTGATGCTAGTAATAATTAGGCTGATTCTAACGAACAAATGCATAAATAATAATTAAGTTAAGCTTGTGTTTATTTTACCAAAAAACCTCTATATGTCTTTTTCCTGTCCATAAAGTAGTGCTTTCAGCTTTTTTCACTTTTTTGATCTTCCATGAATCTCTTTCCAAATATATAAATTCCTGCTTAATAACAATAGTATTCTCTTTCTTATGAAACAAAACGGCCATACTATGTTCTTCAGGAATAGCCCCCAAAGTAATTTTTTTCTTACCTGTTGCTTTTAACTCTTTAACTACTGATTTAGGTTTCTCTTCTTTTAGAAGCTGCATTGCTTTTCCTGCATCAGGAACTCCGTAGCCAATATAATTATTAGCATATGGATATAAACTGGATGACTCAATAATCGCTTCTTTAATTTCTTCTGCACTAGCTTCTGGCTGATATTGCCATAAACAAGCTGCTAAACCTGTAATAACTGGTGCTGAAAAAGATGTCCCAAATAAAGAATAGCATGAGACTTCAGGCTTCACATACGGTAGCGTTTTTGGACCAATACTACTGTAGCTAGCTTTAGATCCACTCTTTGTCGTCGCTCCAACACTCAGTACTCCTTTAGCATCTGCCGGAGCACTTATCACTTTCCATGCATTGTTATCACCTTCGTTTCCTGCGGACAATATGAGTAATACTCCTTTATTTTCTACAGCAAACTCCGCTGCTTGAGTAACCATACTTGTTTTTCCATCCATTTCCTTAGGAGAGTAATTATCTGAAGGATCATCAAAACCATTGGTATAACCTAAAGAACTATTGATCAATTTCACTTGCAATGAATCAACCATCCATTCTAATGCTGCAATCCAATTTTCTTCATCTGTCCTCGTTTCCGAATCGCCATGATCCGTTCTTGCTAAGTAAAATGAAGAATGATCTGCCAAACCATAACGCATATTTCCTTCTTTTCCAGCAATCATACGTAAAACTGTCGTTCCATGGCTATCACTTCCTGTTTCTTTAGTGAAATAAAAAGAGGTCTCATGTCTATCTGGAGTTATAAAATCTCTAAATCCTTTTACCCTTCCTTCATCAAACAATGTTTTTAGGTAATCGTTCTTTTTAGCATTCCAGAAACCTGCATCAATTACACCAACTGCTACTCCTTCTCCATTCAGTTGTTCTTCATATAATGGATCTGGTTTTAATTGTTTGATGGCATAAGCCGCTTGTTGCTTCTGTTCCTTTAAAGTTTCCTCAGTACTTGTTACTCCTAACTTCCATTGTGTATTGACTGATCGAACTTCTTTGATAAAAGACAGTGATTTTAGATATTTCGCATCTGATTTTGAAACATGGTCTACCGTTACAGCATTCAACCAATTGGATACTGTTTCTTCTTGAAAGCCTATATTATTTAAACTATCAAGATAATTTTGGCAAACTGATTGGTTAAAAAAATCTAACTTTTCAGTATCACATTTATCTTGAAAAATGATCCAATAGCGCTCTGATTCTTCAGAAAAAGCACTTGTATTGATCATTAAGCAAGAAAATAGCAAAAAGAGTGTATTTAATAATGAACTCGATGAGTAAAAAATATTCATCGGTTTCTTCAGTCTATTAGTCATGTAGTTTTAAAAAATCAATGGAAGAAGTAAATTCGAATTCAAAGTAAAATAAATAAATAAAATCATATAAACACATAGTTTCCGATGAGATACGATAAAATCGATCAAAACTTGTTTATTGAGAACCGTAAACGCTTCGTTGAACGTTTAAAACCAAATTCTGTTGCGGTTTTCAATTCTAACGACATCATGCCAACAAGTGCTGATGGTACTATGCCTTTCATCCAACATACTGACATCTTCTACCTAAGTGGTATCGATCAAGAAAAAAGTATCTTGGTAATTAACCCAGATGCGAAAGACCCTGCCCATAGAGAAATCCTATTCCTTATTGAAACTAATGAGGAGATTGCTATCTGGGAAGGTGCAAAACTAACGAAAGAGCAAGCAACTGAAGTTTCTGGTATAGAAACAGTTTTCTGGTTGTCTGAGTTCAATACTATCTTCAAAGGTTTGGTATTTGATAGTGAGCATATCTATTTAAATACCAACGAACACCTAAGAGCAGATACAACTGTTCAAACTCCTGACGATCGTTTTATTGAAGAGTGTAGAAAAATGTACCCTCTTCATAAATATGAACGCCTTTCTCCGATCATGCATGATCTTAGAACGGTGAAATCTCAATATGAAATCGATGTGATGCAAAAAGCTTGTGATATCACTGAAAAAGGTTTCAGAAGAGTATTGGAATTTGTAAAACCAGGTGTGAAAGAATACGAAATTGAAGCTGAGGTAACTCATGAGTTTGTTCGTAATGGTTCTAGACGCCATGCATATACTCCAATTATTGCATCAGGTTTTAATGCATGTGTACTTCACTATATCGACAACGATCAGATCTGTCAGGATGGTGATTTACTATTAATGGACTTTGGTTGTGAATACGGTAACTATGCTTCTGATTTAACTCGTACCATCCCAGTAAATGGTAAGTTTACAGAGCGTCAAGCAGCTGTTTACAATGCAGTATTAAGAGTACATAAAGCGGCAGCAAAAATGCTTGTACCTGGTAATAACTTAGTAGATTACCATGTAGAAGTTGGTAAGTTGATGACAGAAGAGCTTATTGGTTTAGGGTTAATCTCTAAAGAAGATGTAGCTAACGAAGATCCAAAATGGCCTGCATACAAAAAGTATTTTATGCACGGTACATCTCATCATATTGGTGTTGATGTTCATGATTATGGACATAGATATAAAACTTTTGAAGCTGGAATGGTATTTACTGTTGAGCCAGGAATTTATATCCGCGAAGAAAACATGGGTATCAGAATCGAAAATGACTATGTGATTCAAGAATCAGGTGAACCATTCGATTTAATGAAGAATATTCCAATTGAAGTAAGTGATATCGAATCGATTATGGGCAAATAATCTAATCACACTTTAATAAAAAAAGCCTATTCAACAATTTTAGTTGAATAGGCTTTTTTATTGAATTTATATTCTACATGTAATAAAATGAATCAAAGAGTTTGTCTGATTTGACTCTCATTACTAATTCTTCATTTTCATCATACATCGAGATCACACAACTCACATTGTTTTCTTTCTGTATGTATTTTACTACTAGATGGAAATTATTGTCCAATTTATAATCTACATCTACTTCCTCTCCAAACTTAATATCAGACATATATTCCAATGTAAATACTTCTTTTGATTCTTTATTAGAATCCATAAGTATTAACTCATTACCATAAATGCTGATGTATTCTAAATCAAAAGTGGAAATGGGAGCATTATCTTCTAAGACATTTACTACTGGATGTTGTAATAAATAATACGGTTCTTCTGTAGAATTAAATTGTGAAATCACTTGTGAAAAACCGAAATGCTGTAAAAATATAAATGTAGTCAGCAACAAAAATTGTTTCATAATATCTTATAGTAAAATGTTCATCCTAAACGTATTATATCCAACGGTATCCATACGCTTAGAACATTCATAAAACAATCATAAACTATCAGATTACGAGCATATTATATTGAAACAAAAAAAGCACATACGTTTTAACGTACATGCTTTTAATATATTATGATGTTGAGATGAAATTAACTTTCAAACTCTTCCATATTAATTGCTTCTACTTTGTTTACTTCAGGAACAGCATTAACGATAGCTTGTTCAATTCCTGCTTTTAAAGTCATTGCTGACATTGGACAAGAACCACAAGCACCTAAAAGTTCAACTTTTGCAATGCCGTCTTCAGTAACTTCAACAACCTTTGCGTTCCCTCCATCAGCTTCTAAATAAGGACGAATCGTGTCCAAAGCTTTCTCTACTCTTTCTAATAGTGTTTGACTCATATATATAGTACCCAAAAGGTGGTTATTCTGTTTTAATTATTCCCAAGTTTTAATTTCTACTTTATCTGTCTCAGGAAGTTCTGCATTTCGAATAGCAACATTTCTTGCTAATTCTTCAGCTATTTTTACGAAGGCACCTCCAGCTGGGTTTCCTTCTTCCATTACTACTGGCACACCATCATCTCCGCCTTCACGAACACTTTGTACTAAAGGTACTTCACCAATAAATGGCACTTCATATCTTCTAGCAAAAGTTTTACCTCCGTCTTTACCAAATAAATAGTATTTATTTTCTGGTAATTCAGCAGGTGTAAAATAGGCCATGTTTTCTACAACACCCAAAATTGGAACGTTTACATCTTTTGAAGCAAACATCTTGTAACCACGAACTGCATCTGCAAGGGCTACTTTTTGTGGGGTAGTAACAATTACTGCTCCTGTTACTTTAGCTGTTTGAACTAATGATAAGTGAATATCACCTGTTCCTGGAGGAAGGTCAATTAAAAGGTAATCTAAGTCTCCCCAATCCGTATCCATAAAGAACTGACGAATTGCAGAACTTGCCATTGGTCCTCTCCATACCACAGCATTATCAGGAGGAGTTAAGAAACCAATAGAAAGTAATTTCACACCATACTTTTCGATTGGGATAATTACATTCTTTCCGTCTCTTACGACTACACCAGGCTGGGCATTTTCACAATTAAACATGGTAGGAATAGAAGGTCCATAGATATCAGCATCCATAACACCTACTTTTGCTCCTGTTTCTGCTAATGCTAATGCTAGGTTAGCAGTAACAGTTGATTTACCTACACCACCTTTACCAGATGATACAGCTATTACGTTTTTAACTCCTGGTAAAACAGGACCTTTCTGTTGTAATGAAGTTACTTCGGCAGTCATATTTACAGTGATCTCAAGATCCTCTGCAACATCTCTTTTAATCGCATCTTCACAACGTTGACGAATAAGCTCTTTTAATGGACAAGCAGGAGTAGTTAATACTACAGTAAAAGATACTTTATTTCCTTCAACTTCTACGTCACGTATCATGTTCAACGTAACTAAATCCTTCTTTAAATCCGGCTCTTCAACAGTGGATAAAGCCTTTAATATATCTTCTTGCGTGTAAGCCATGCTAATGTTCTATTCCTTTGCAGTTTAATTACCACAAAATTAACACAAAACAATTTGTAAACCTTACCTTTATTTAGATTTATTCTGTTTAAACAACAATAATTTATTTGGATACAGGCGAATAGGTCGTTTTTTGATTAAAATATTGCGTTGGTGTTTTACCTGTTTCTTTTTTGAAAGCTCTATTAAATGCTGTTTTGGAATTAAAACCAACGTTATACGCATGTCCCAAATAAGTAAGTTCTTGAGCTTCGTCTGAAAGCACTTCTTTTACAAATGCTTCCACTCTATAACCATTAATGTAATCATAGAAGTTCTTATTATACCCTTCGTTAATCACTTTAGATAAATCGTGAGTATTTGTATTTAATGTTCTAGCTAGATCCGGTAACGTTAAGCGAGGGTTTGTATACAAATACTTTGTTTTCATTTCCTCTGCTAAGGCATCTTTAATCTCAATTAATTCCGGTGTTAGCCCTTCTGCTTTTTTCTCAGGTTTAACCTCTTCGGTGGTATTCTCTTTTATTGGTAGTTTATCTAATGACAACACTTCAGAAACTCTTAATATTTCAGGCTGATTCATAGCATAATATCCCATCACAAAAGAAATACAAGCAATGATTAACCATAACGTATCTGTAAGTAATTCAACTAATGGCAAAGTATCCATAGATAACATTTCGCCTATTCCACCTACAACATATAGAATTACCCAAATACATAAACATGCAGCATATACTGTCATTACACCATTTAGATAATTAAGGTTTCTATCTTCAGATAAAACCTCTACACTATTTCTTTCTTGCTGTAATAATACATGGCGACATTTCCACCAATAATATGCATTAAAAATTAGCCCCAAACCTCCTACAACTTTAAAAATCCAATTAAGATCATAGTTAACAATTGCATCAATAAAGTCATCTTTCGGCATGGCTAACAAAGGTGAGTATACTGTAAGCTGTATAAAAAACGGTGCTAAACCTTTAAAATAATCTTTAGAAGATACACTTTCTGTAACTATCAATTGATTAATGTATAAATAGAATATTGGTCCGTATAAAAACAGAATCAACTCAGGCATTAAATACATTTTTGGTAGTTGCTGGAAGAAGTCTCTATAATACATTCCTACCTTAGAAATCAATGCCACTGAAGTGATAAAAATTAAAGTAGCTAACACTACGTTAGCAGCTCTGTTATTGGCCTGAATTCCAAACATGGATAAGATCAATACTATTCCTTGAAAAGCTCCAAGCAGTAATAAGAACATGTATGGAGTCATGGTGTTTCCTGAAAGATCTTCCCAACTTTTTACTTTGATATCATAACGCCAGCCTTCTTCTTTTATATTGACATGTCGGTTGATAATTGCTCTACCATTTGCTCTACCTTCTACAGACTCCCAAGAACCTCTTGTGACTTTGTAATCAAACTCATGTAATCCTAAAGGTAAAGTGAGGGTATAAGTTCCATCGGGTTGCAAAGACATTTTACTTTCATGATCTCTTGGATTCCAATTATTGAAATCTCCTGCTAAATACAATGTTGCATCATAGGGTGTTGACTCGGGAACTGAAGTGACTACTACCTTAACTCTATTGAGGTATTTCTTCGCCATATCTTGCCAAGACAAGATAACTACATCTATGTTTTCTGGCCCTTCTGGATCGAACCATCTATTTTGTTTGATTTCTCCGATATCATTTCCTTCTACAGTTTCCCAAGAACCTCTTGTAAATTTATACTGGAAGGGTTGATCTCTCCATGGTATTTCTATAAAATACTCATCATTTTTATTTTTCTTTAGCTGGAATTTTTCATCACTAGGCTCCCAATTATTGTAAGAGGTAACTAAATAAATTGCGGAGTTTTCTGGTGTGTAATCTGGAAGATGTTTTACTGTTAAAATAATTCGATCTTCTGCAGTCACATAAGTTGAGGTGAAAAATAAAGTAGAAAATACGAGAGTGAACGTAAAATGGAATATTGTAGTTAATCTTTTCATTCAAAAAGTACCGTTAGTTTCAAAAAAGACAAGAGGATGTGTTGTTATTTCATTTCCAAAATGTTACACAATTTAAGCTTTTCTTTGGTATTGTTTCAAAAGATTTCCGATAAATAATTATTAGATGTGATAATTACATGAATAATTTAATAAAACAGTCTTTTGAGTAACTCTTAACAACGTAAAATATTACAATACAAGACCTTCCATAATCATGGTAAATAAAAAAGAGTGCACAGAAAAATTCCGTACACTCTTCAGCTATTACTTCTTAATGATTTTCTTGGTTATGAGTTCATCATTCAAACTCATCCTTATGATATAGACTCCTGTCGTGAAATCTTTCATATCTAATTGGAAAACATGAGCACCTTGTGCTACATTGTTATATTCTTTCTTTTCTAATAAATGACCATTCAGGTCATACATAAATAATGCAATATCTTGAGCAAATGGTAATTTTAATTTTACCGATAACTCGTGGTCTACCATTGTTGGAAAAACGTTTAATTCAATTTCTTCTTCCAATGGTAAAGCAGTGATTAATCTAGCACCACTATCTTCTGGATTAGTATTGTACCAAACGCCATCTTTATACCAACCTTCTATATCTCTGAATAGATCAGAAGTTTGTGAACCACTACCATTATGAAATAGAAGATTTGCTGATGTAGCTCCCTCAATAGTATAACGGTACCATCCGTTTCCTTCTGAAATCATATTCTCTCCAGGCCATGCACTTGCATCACCATTTGAAGCGTTCCAGTAATGAATTTTTGTAGCATCACCCCAACCACTTTTAAAATGAACTGTTAACCCTGTTGGGTCTACAGGTTTAACATCGTACCATTGACCATTTCGGTACCATCCATCTTTATCTCTTGACAAATCTGCAGACTTGTAACCTGAGTTATTATGAAAAAGTAAATTTACAGAAGTGACATTTGATGGAAATTCAAAATACCACCATCCATCTGTACCGGCGGTTAGACTTACTCCTGGCCAAGTTGTAGAAGCAATACTTCCAACTGGCTCAGCATTCCAATAATGAATCAATGGATTCTCAGCTCCTTGGAAATATACTTTGAAACCACCAATAACTTCTTCAACAGTGTAAGTAGTAGACTGTACCTCTGAAACGTTTCCAGCGTCATCCTGTGCAAAAGCTTTCACTGTATGTTGTCCAACCTCAGTTAAAGTAATTTCAACCGTTCCATTACCTGACAAAGAAGAAGTAGTTGGTGAACTACCATCAATTGTATAGAAAATCTGCGGTGAAGTTGTTCTATTATCACTTGCTGTGATTGTCACTACTCCTTGACCTGAAAAAGATGAGGAAGGAGTCATACCTAAAGTAGGTGAAGTAGTATCTTCTCCAATTTCAACCCATACCCCATTGTCATATCCTTTACCTTCATTTCCACAAGTAGATAAATCACCTGTCTGAGCACTTCCCGAGTTATTAAAAATAACATTCGAACATGTACCTCCTTCAATTGTAATTTTTTTCCAACCTGAACCCAATTCTGAAGCATCTTCTAAGGCAATACCCGGCCATTGTACAGGATTTGCTTCTGTTACAACACCACCTTCTTCAACATCCCAATAATAGATATGTGTATAGTTCTTCACATAAACTATATGAGTTGAGATTTGTCTGAATGTAAATGTTGCTTCAACTTCTGAACTTGTTCCTACCTCATTGACTGCAATTGCCTTAACTGTTACTTCATCCAATTCACTTCCAGTGATCGCTATACTACCTTGGTAAACAGATGATGACGTTGTTGGTGTTGTTCCATCTATCGTATAATAGATAATACCATCATTTGTAGCTGAAATACCTACTGAGACATTCCCTTCTGGGTAATTTCCTCCATTTGGAGAAATAGCAACTGTTGGAGGTTGTTCTCCTGGACAATTTCCGGGACAAGTATCTGTCCATTGACCATCTTTATACCAGCCATCTCTATCTCTTGAAAGGTCATCTGATTGTGCTCCTCCATTATCATTGAATACTATACCCGTTGATAAGGCAGTTACAGTAGCATGGTACCAGCCTTCACCTATTGGCGTCATACTGACTCCCGGCCAAACAGTATCCTCGGTAACACCCACAGGAGTAGCATCAAAATGATGCATATTGGCATTACCCCAAGCAGCGGGCTTATAATAGTAGATGTTGATAGGGTCGATCTGACCAATAGCGTATTTTTTCGAAGCTGAACCAGACCTCCCTTCTGCATTTACTGCTACTGCTGTAACTGTTGCAGAAGCTGTTAGATCAAATGAAGCAGTGTAAACATTCCAATTTAAATAATTAGATGCATCTGCATTCTCTTCAGTTGTATAGTAAATAGTAGGGTTAGGATCATCCGCATCGACTGCAGAAATTGATACCGTAATACTATTCGGATCATATTGTGAATCTGGAGATATACTTACAACTGGACGAGATACAAATACATAATTACGATTATACAATAGTATAATTCCTTCTGCATCTGCAGTAAATTGAACCTTACCATTAGTTACAACATCAGTTGCTCCAGTGTAGTGATCCACAATAGTATCTCCTTCCATGTAATAATCTCCAACATTGAATTCAACATTTCCTGAGGCTCCAACTGCTACTATTACTCGATCTGCAATACTCTTTTCTTGGTTATTGTAATCTCTTACAAATGTATATGGTGCATCCCCAATTTTTTGATGGGTACCAGCTCCTACTGCTGGGTGATCTCTACGGAACGTTCCTAATTTCTTCCACACTTCATGTTGAGCATTATCAAAATTACCCCAGTTCATGTCTGAACGAGTATTTTGCTCTTCATCAGCCCAATTACCACTAGGTCTACCCGATTCATCACCATAGAAAATCTGAATACCACCTGGTAATAATAAGAAAGCAGGAGCTGCAGCTTTCAAGCTATTTCTATCAAATAATGGAGCAACATCATGCGATGACAAATAACTTAAAGAGTTCCACGTTGGATCATCATTAATTGTCGCATATTCTGTAAATAAAGATTCTAATGAAGAAGCATCTCTACTTTTTACTCTAGCATCATTTTTTAAGTTAAAATTGATTACAGAGTTAAACTCACCTACAGTATGGTACTCTGATTTGTTCTTACCATGCCCCCATACTTCGGCTGTCATCCAAAATTCCTCATCATCCATAGCCTGATCAGGATGTTCAGCTTTCCAATCTTTCAATGCTGCGATAGCATATTGCTTTAACCTTGACCACCTCTCTAATTCAACATGCTTTGCTGTATCTATTCTGAAACCATCAATACCATATTTTCTCACCCAATCCGTCAACCAGAATATCATATAGTTTGACACTACTCTTGGTAGACCTGTTTTATTAAAGAAGGCGTCTAATTCCGCCGTTTTTTGACTAAGTGTTCCTTCTTGAGACCATTTATTGACAAGAATTGGAGGAATATTGACCGGTGCAATATCTTCTGTTTTCAAATCAGGTAAGAAACCCACACAATTATCAATTCCTCCGCCTGAAGAACAGTCATCGTACCCTTCAATATCCGGATGACGCATCCAATCAGAACCCCAATAGTTTGTCATCCAAGTACCACCATTTGCGTAATTAATAAACTTCTCATGATACGAATGCCAAGATTCGCTACCTGACGGCTGCCAAGATCTCCATGCCGGATCTACAGTACCATAATTGTACTGCTCCATATCATGCATCGTTACGTATCCTGTATGGTTCATAACCACATCCACTACAATACGGATTCCTCTGCTATGTGCTTCATCAATAAACTCTTGAAAGTCTGCTTCAGTACCCATGTTCTGATCAATTTCTGTCCAGTCCATTGCATAGTACCCATGGTAACCATAGTGTCTGAATGAACCATCAGAACTACCACCAACCCATCCATGCATTTGCTCTACTGGAGAAGTAATCCAGATAGCATTGACACCAATCGATTCAAAGTAACCTTCTTTTAGCTTGGCTGTCATACCTTTCAAATCACCTCCATGAAATTCACCAGCAGACGAATCGTCAGTATAACCTTGTCCATTACCATTCATTCCTCTACCATAAGAATTATTATTTGATGGATCGCCATCATAGAAACGGTCGGTCATAGTGAAGTATACCGTTGCATTATCCCAAGTAAAACCTGAAGTTTTTGCAATTGGCTTATCATCTTCTATAATATCATTCTTGCTATAAGTTGCCGTAATTACTTCTGATGTATTTTCTCCAAAAACCGCTAAAGCTTTTACTGTAGTTGTCTCAGTAATTATGATTGGGGATGTATAACTTTCTGATGATGAACTAGGCGTTGTTCCATCCAAAGTATAATGGATTGTTGCTCCTTGGGTTCCACTTAAAGCAACCTCTATTTGATTGTCAAATGAAGTTGATGATGGAGCAATATTCACTTCAACAGTTACATCTTCATCAATAGGCGGACAGTCTCCTGGGCAAGTAGAAGTTACTACTCCTCCATCATACCATGATGAACCACTTATTGTGACATCTTCGTCTTGATTGGCATTATAATCATGGAAAACAAAGCTTGCACTTTCAGCTCCTGCTAAAGTAATTTTATACCAGCTTGCAGTACCATCAACTTTTTGCATTGTAACTCCTGGCCACTCTGTATCATCAACAACTCCTGCTGGTACTGCTGCCCAATGATGTGCATATAATGTTCCCCACCCTGATGGTTTTCGAACATAAACAGACATTTCCGGTAATTGCTCACCAATGTAGAATTTCTTTTCATCGTACCCTGACCTACCATCAGCATCAAAAGAAATTGCTTTTACTGTCGTAGTAGAAGCGAGCATAAAAGTTCCATTATATTTTGTTGAAGACACTGATGGCGTTGTACCGTCTAGCGTATAAAAAATATCTAATTGTGTATCTCTATCATCAGAAACTGTTAATTCTACTTCTAAAGGGTTATCTGATTGAGAAACTTGAGGGTTAATTGTTACAATAGGTGATTGATTGACCCCTGTACCTTTATCCCAAATCGCATAATTTAATCCATCAGATTGTAATACCCAACCTGATCCAGAAGGAGACCAATTTGTATTTCCTAAACGCACAGCCACCTTATCATCAATAATTGCAGCATATCCGCTTCCATCAGCTTGTTGGATACTCACAGCACTTGTGCTATGAATACCATTCGCTTTTCTAAGGGCTACCATATTTGCAATATCATCATACAAACCATACTCAAATAAATGAGAATAGAACACCATTGGAGATCCAGCATGTGTTAAGATATAGGCATATCCTTGAAGTATTTGAGAATTTGAAGAAGGATCATTAGGGAAAGCACTACCAGGATGATCACCTTGACGTACTGGCTCAGTATCGTGATTTTCCAAGAAAGTTACTGAGTTTTGCGGCCAAACGCCTGCAATACCTGGCATTTTACCACCATTATTTAAAGCTCCATAATTACCAGTCATTGCTTCATGCAATGCGAACTTCAAAGGAAAGTCAAAAGCTGTAGAAGTACCTTGTGCTCCATCCATCCAATTAACAATCGCTTGTGTATCACCTGTCCAGTTTTCTCCAATTGAAATATAAGGTGATGTTGCATTATTGTATTCAGCAAAGAAACCTGCTCCAAAACCATGAACAAAATCATATCTCCAACCGGCATAACCAATATCAGAGATCAACCAATTCATCCAATCTTTAATTGCCTGTCTTGTTTCATTATCATTATGGTTGATGTCTCTAGCAGCACTATAAGGCGTTCCTGTATCCCAATCTCCACATCCTTGTCCAGGAAATTGTTCGTTTACTTCATCATCTTGGGTGATTGCATTACACCCCAAGGCAGGTTCACAGAAATCAGCCCAATTGGTACAGCCTACTCTGTGATTTATCACAATATCTGCGATAGAAATAATTCCTTCACTTTTTAAATGAGCAATTAAGTCTATCAATTCTTGCTGAGTACCATAGTTTGAATTTAAATCGTACCATTTTCTAGGAAGGTAGCCTGCTCGATCTGCTGCATCAGAAGAAGGTGGTAACCACACACCATCAATATCAGCTGCTTTAATAGCCGTTACTTTAGAGTCTAAGTTTGCCCACCAGTCCATTTTCTCAGCATCTGCTGATTCCCAATGGAAACCTTGTAAATATACTTCGGTTCCATCTGCCTGTTGAGCAAAAGCGGATTGATAGGAAAGGCACAGCAAATAGCAGAGCATACCTATCACTCCTTTCGTTAGTTTTTTCATTTTCATTTCATTTAGTTAAAAAGATATACCAATCAGTTGGCATGGATTGTAAAGGACACTCCGCAATGTAGAAGATTGATTTTCTTGAATCGCTCCGGTATTATTTTTTGATGTACATGATAAATGAAAACGTACCATTTGAAGAACCGGTACGGTCTAATTAATACATTTTGAGTGTTTTCAGTTACTTTTCAGAAGGATAGGGTAATTTGTAATGCTGAATTTATTATCTTCCATACATCAAATAAGAAACTCAAACTTGACAGACTATTATGGAATTCTCTGCAATAAAAAATGTTAGTATTATTGGAGCTGGATGGTTGGGCATGCCTTTAATTGATCAATTAATAGAGGCAGGGTACAATGTAAAAGCATCAACAAGTACAGAAGAAAAACTCATTGATATTCGCACAAAAGGAGCAAAAGCTTATCTACTAAAATTCACTCCGACTTGTCAAGATATGGAGGCTCTAAAAGACCTTCTAGACACTGATGTAGTCATTATTTTACTACCCCCAAGATTTAGACAGCATAATATGGTTACTTATCATGCTGAACAAATAAAAGTTATTAAAGACTTGATAGAAGACTTGCCTGTCAATAAGGTAATTTATAGCAGTTCTATAAGTGTTTATGAAAATAGTAATAAGGAAATAAATGAGAATGCAGAAGTTTCACATCACTCTAAATCCAAAGCAATTACTATGGCCGAAGAAGTCTTAAGGATCAATACAGACTTGGATGCTACTATTTTAAGATTTGGAGGTTTAATGGGATATGATAGAATTCCTGCAAAATATGTTGATGGCAAAAAGGACCTTAGCTATGGTGATATTCCTGTGAACTACACTTTCAGAGATGATGCGGTAAGATCAATTATGAAAATATTAGAAGTAAATGATCATAACAGCTGGAATAAGGTCTTTAATGTTGTTGCTCCTGAACATCCTCCAAAGAAATCTGTTTATGAAGCATCATTAAAATATGGTGATTACATTATGCCTACTTTTTCTTCGGAAGATAAAGCCCCTCCTTTCAAGATCATTAATAGTGATAAAATTGTCAATAAGATTGGGTTTAATTTTATCTACGAAAATCCTTTAGAGTTTATTTACAATGAAAACTCTATATGATATAAAAATAAAAGAAACTTACCTTAAAAAAGTAAGTTTCTTTCCCCTTAACAATTAAACCAAATAATCCTTAAATATCTTTTTTAACTATTCTCCACAGAGAGCATTACATCGGGTGTCACCCTAGATGCTTTTCTAATAAGCATATTCAAAAGTACATTATATTTTATTTACAAAGATTTAATTTCGGTTAAGGGCCACTTTTTTTCGATGAATAACAAAATCATATCGATAAAAAAGCTAGAATTTATCTATAACATTCAAAACATCTTCAATTTCAGATAAATAGCCTCTTCCAAATAAATTGAGATGAACTAACAAAGGATAAAGATTATAAACCTTTAATCTTTCTTTAATCCCCTCTTCCCAAGGAAAAACATCGTAGTAAGCATGGAAAAACGACTCATCAAAACCACCAAACATAGTTGTAAAAGCCAGTTCTGATTCTCTATGGCCAAAATAAATAGCTGGATCAATTAAACAAGGCTCACCCTGGCTTCCTACCATTGTATTACCACTCCATAAATCTCCATGTAAAAATGAGGGTTGCTCAATTGGAAAATAACCTTTTAATTGATCACTTAAACGCTCTATTTTATCAATATAGCTTGATGATAAAAAACCATTTTTTATTCCTAAATGCACTTGTGGTAAAAGCCTTTCATGTATAAAAAAAGGAAGCCATTCTTTTGTTGTAGTATTGGATTGCGGTAACTTCCCAATATAATTGTCACTATCTAGACCAAACTCTACTGACGATACCTGATGCATCTCTGCCAACTTCTCACCTAAATCTTTCCAATAATTTTCTGTCGATCGCTTACTTTCAACATACTCTAATATTAAGTAACTAAACCTCTCTTCTTCACCTAATGCTAGTACGTTAGGTACAGTAAATGATGAGTTTTTCTTCAACAACTCTAAACCTTTACGCTCAGCTTCAAAAAATGAGAGTGGCATTTCATTATTATGCTTAATAAAAAATGACCCTTGATTGGTATCCAGTTTTATCGATTCATTAATACAACCACCAGTAATTGAAGAAGTATCAGATAGCCTTACATCATTCCCAAAATGTTGGTTTAATATCTTTTGATAGAGGTCTGCTTTATTTATGGTGTTCATCTAAGATTCAGTAATAATTAGAGGTTCAAATCAGAATAATTTCTTTCGGTATTAACGAATATACTAATTAGATAACTATCTTTACTTGTTCATCAAATTTGATTTTTTAATTCATGCAATCCATATTCCGTAAGTTTCTTTTTACTTGTGGCTTGATTTTGATAAGTATCTCCACCATTTATGCTCAAAAAAATAAGTTAGATCCTCCTAGGATTGCTGCGGGCATAAAAGGAGGTTATTATTCATCTGCTGTTGCTTTTACAACTGCTCCTATTAGTCAGGCTCCTGTAGCTGCTCCAACATTTGGTGTTGTTTTTAAATACAATGCTGAGAAGTTTTTTGGGTTACAGCTAGAAGCAACTTACAATAAAATTGGCTGGAAAGAATATAATCAAGAAAATCTGACGGAATTCGTATATGATCGCTCAATGAATTATATATCCGTCCCAGCACTAACCAACATCTATATTGGAAAGAAGAACTTTCAATTTGTTATTCTATTAGGACCGCAATTCGATTTTCTTGTAGGAGAACAAAAGGATGTGATTGGCGACTTGAA
This sequence comes from Flammeovirga agarivorans, assembly GCF_012641475.1. NCBI lineage: Bacteria > Pseudomonadati > Bacteroidota > Cytophagia > Cytophagales > Flammeovirgaceae > Flammeovirga > Flammeovirga agarivorans. Next base: position 1,004,792 of record NZ_JABAIL010000002.1, read on the forward strand.
CGATCAACGTTACGATTATTACGAAAGAGAAGCTAACCCTGCTGTCGTTTATTTAGCAGGTGGTGTTGGTTTTAATATTTTGACAAAATTTGGGCATTTTCAATTTGAAGGCAGATTTGCTGCAAGTATGACAGATGTTCTCAAAAATGCAGATAGATCTTCTACAAATAGAACCACAGCAACTGTTGGTGGAGTAACGCTCTCCTATATTTTACCAATTAGTGGTTGGAAAGAAAAACCAAAAGAAGAACCAGCCTCAGATAGTGGTTGGGAAATAAGAGACTAAAAAAAATCCCTCATACTTTAATTTTGAGAGATTTTTTATTGATAGTAAAAGTTTTAGATACTGTCTTTTTTAGTATCTAAGTAAGTAAGCGCATCATCTGCCGCAATCTTAAAATTCTTATCGAGTTTTGCACTTTTAAATGAGTTGATCGCTAAATCAACTTTCTCATTCTTCATTGCTGCAATTCCTAATGTAAAGTGATATTTTGCTTTCGTCTTTACATCCAACCCATTATAATTTACCAATTCGTTCAGTACATCAATTGATTCTTGTAGTTTATTCATTTTAAATAAAGCTACAGCCTTTGTGTACTTCACATTGTAATTGTATTCGTCTAAGATTAATGCTGAATCACAAGATTCAACAGATTCATCATATAATTGTGATGATAATTGCCAGTTAGCAATATCTTCATAAATTTTTGATTTCCTATGCTTATCCTGAAGATTATCGATCATCATATATGCCTTATCAATCTGTTCTGACTTATCTGATGTCACTTCAGCAATTCTTATTTGAAGTTCATGTGCTTTAACATTTGAATGATCTTGCTTCAATGCATCAAACAGTAAGTTTGTTGATTTATCAAAATCATATATTTGGTAGTAACACATTGCAATCCAATACTTATATTCTGGTGTAAGTTTAGCCACTAACTTTCGGTATGATCCATAATTGGCTTTCTCTATCACAGAATTCAGCAATTGATATTCCTCCAAGTTGTAATAAGCATACCCAAGTTCATAATAGAATCTTGCTGTCTGACTATTATTGTTAGGAGTGAAATTTAATGCCTGTTTAATGTCTTCAACCGCTTTTTCATATTCACCGTTCATATTATGAAGCTTACCTGAATAATATAATGCGATGTAATTATTATCAGATAAACTCAATACGTCGTTGATATGTGGACGAATCTTATCGTACTCTTCCTCCTTAAACAAAATCATAATGATTTGATTCTTGGAGTTAATACGCTGCGACTTATTACTATTTGATAAATGCTTATAAGCTTGATCATAATACTCAATAGCTTCATCATAATAATCTTTACGCATGTATAAACGAGCCAATTGATAATTCATAAATCCATTTTCAGGAAAGAATTCCAACGCTTGTTCAAACGTATTGATAGCATTATTAAACTGATTAACAGAAACTTGACACTTAGCTTTCATCAGATAATACTGTTCTTGCATTGAATCGTATTTGATGGCAAGAGTATATTCATCGATAGCTTCTATCAATTTGTTTCCTTTTCGTAAGTTTTCCGCCTCTACAAAATGCTCTAAAGCTTTACTTTCTTGTGAGAATGCAGCATTCAAAGTAAAAAAAGTTAGTGTAGAGGTAAGTAATATCTTATATAATAGTGTCCTAGTCATGGTATAATTAAAGAAAAGAACATGAATGTATAAGTTCAAATAAATTCATTTCATGTGTTACCGAAACTAATTATTGGTAGATAGCAATTTTCTACCGGAAAAAAACACCTAGCGATACAGCCCTAAGTGAAGTAGTATTAAGAAAATTTAAATAATAAAATCAAATTTTATTCCAAAATCCAATTATTGATCATAAAATTTCTCATCAGAATAGTCTCTTTGTAACCAATTGACCATATCCTTTTCATAATCTTCCGGATCGTAGTCAGTTGATGCCAAAGTTAATGTAATTGCATCTTTGCTAAAATAAATAGTTCTCCATACTCTTGGTGGTAGATATAATGCTTGACATGGATTATCTAAGATAAACACCTGTCTCTTCATATCTTCCATAATTACCTCAATCTCAACAGAACCATTAATAGCAACAATTACTTCTTCTGTTTCTTTATGTGCATGGTTTCCTCTAACTGTATCTTTGTTAGCTCCATGTGTCCAGAAAACTCTTTTAATAGCAAATGGTATTTGCTTATTTTCATTGACAGGAGTTAGAAAACCCATATTATATGACCCATGCTCTTCAAGTTCAATCACCCTAGGCACAGTATTCATCATTCTTTTTTTCTTGAGAGTCATCGCACGTAATTACTAAAAATTAAAAAAGTCTACACTGAGACCGATGTCCCAGTGTAATTTAAGTAGCTATACAGATTAAATTAATCCTATTTTCTTTTTGATGTCAGAAGGAATTGCATCTTTATGGACCATAACAGATACAGTTTTCATTTGAATATAACCTTCAGACATATATAAGTATCCACCAAAATCATTTGAGTTAGCCCCCCATGAATTTTTAGTGACATAATATTTTTTACCATCATTATCTTTTACAATACCTACGATATGCATAAGATGATCATCAGTGGTAACGTAAGAATCAAAAGCTTCTTGTCTTAATTCTGAAGTTACTTTTATTTCTTTACCATTTTCTTCTTCAATGGTTGCTTTTCCCTGTTTGTGTGAAAAAGATTTCTCTGATACATCACCGTCCCAAGCTAAAGAATAACCTTTATCTAAAGCATTATCCATAACTCTTTCCAGGTCTGCAAGTGGTAAGTTATAATATATACCATTTGACCAGTTATCAGGTATTTCTAAGACACATGGAGAATAATCGTCAAAATTAGTGAATGATGTTAACTCAATGTAATCGCTTGGATTGAAATCCATTTCATCAGCAAATTGCTGAGGTGTATACGATTTGCCATCTACCTCAAAAGATGTTGGTGTTGCTCCCATGTAGGCATCCAATACTGCTTCTAATGCATTTTTCCATTTTGGAGAAACTGTTTTTGAAGAAGCTAATGTCTTCAACATACTTTCCATTACACCAAAAAGTTCCTGATGATCATATCCACCTTTGCTTCCACCTTTTCCATCATAGACATTATTAGGAACAAAACCGTTCTCTTTAATAATGTTCATGACATCATGAGCTAATCCTCCTTCGCCAAATTGAGTTTTCCCTTGACGACGAACATATTTATCTGCTTTAACAGGGTAAGTGTTTCTTACAAAGTACATTTCAGAAAGGTCGTATTCCCCCTTCCCTTTTCTCATTAATTCTGACTCAATGAATGACGTTGTTGAGAAACTCCAACATGTACCTGTTCTTCCTTGGCTTTTTACAGGTGTGGTTTTGACTTGGTTAACTACTTTTAATTTAGTCCCATCTACCAAATTGTCTTGGGCTACTACTCCCAATGTTGATGCGCTGGCTAATAAAACTGAAGCAATTACGTTTTTGAACGAAAGAATCTTCATTTATTTATATTTTTCTATAAAATAATCACATTTAATGGATATAAGACTAAAAATACAAAAACGTTAGCTTAAATTCTAATCATTAACACAAAAAAAGTTAAGGCACTGGATCATACCCACTTCCTCCCCAAGGATGACAGCTTTTAATTCGCTTGATCGCTAACTTTCCTCCTTTAATTAAACCATGCTTTTTCAAAGCTTGTATTGTATACTCAGAACAAGTCGGAGTATATCTGCAAGAAGATGGAGTATAAGGAGAGATTAATAATTGATAACCTCTCACTAAAATCACAAAAAACTGCGTTAAAACCTTTTTCATATTTGCTTATTCGGGTATAAGTTGTACTAAAAATCGTATTTTCGCATATATAGCGACTATACAATGATAATTTCAAAGAAAAAGAATGATCTTTGTTCACTTTGACAATCTAATTGTATAAATTGCAACCGAAAAGGTAATATTAATATTTACTAACAAATAACCAACACAACCATGAGTGTATTGGTCAATAAAGACTCAAAAGTAATTGTTCAAGGATTTACTGGATCTGAGGGCAGTTTTCATGCCGAGCAAATGATTGCTTACGGCACAAATGTAGTAGGTGGTGTAACTCCTGGTAAAGGAGGTCAAACTCACCTAGATCGTCCTGTATTCAATACTGTATCTGATGCGGTAGAACAAGCAGGTGCCAATGTTTCTATCATTTTCGTTCCTCCTGCATTTGCTGCAGACGCGATTATGGAAGCTGCAGATGCTGGTATCAAAGTAATTATTGCAATTACTGAGGGTATCCCAGTTGCAGACATGGTTAAAGCGAAAAACTACCTAGCAGACAAAGACGTTACTCTTATCGGACCAAACTGTCCGGGTGTAATTACTCCAGGCGAAGCTAAAGTAGGAATTATGCCAGGTTTCATCTTCAAGCCAGGTAAAGTAGGTATCGTTTCTAAATCAGGAACTTTAACTTATGAAGCTGCAGACCAAATCGTAAAAGCGGGTTACGGAATTTCAACAGCTATCGGTATTGGTGGTGATCCAATTATTGGAACATCTACTAAAGAAGCTGTTAAGTTACTAATGGCTGACCCTGACACTGATGCTATCGTAATGATTGGTGAAATTGGTGGTAACTATGAAGCTGAAGCTTCTAAGTGGATCCAAGAACAAGGCAACCCTAAGCCGGTTGTAGGTTTCATCGCTGGTCAAACTGCACCAAAAGGTAGAAGAATGGGACATGCTGGAGCTATCGTTGGCGGCGCTGAGGATACAGCTGAAGCAAAAATGCGTATCATGGAAGAATGTGGTATCGCTGTTTCTAAGTCTCCTGCTGATATCGGAGAAACACTTGCAAAATTATTAGTAGAAGCTTAATTACTAGTTTCTGCACATGAAAAAAGACCTTGATTTTTGAATCAAGGTCTTTTTTATTGAATTAAATATATTTTTTTGATTTACCCTTTACTAAGAATAAACTCTATTCTTCTATTTTCTAAATGTTTTCCTGCTGAACACTTAATACCATTTCCACAATCATTAAGTAATTCTTCCTCACCAATTCCTTCAGCGTCTATTTTTGAAGCAGCTACTTTTTTGGACATCAAGACTTCTCTTAAATAATCTGCCCTCTTTTGTGTCATTTCTTTATTATAGATATCTGCACCTCTTGAATCAGAGTGTACTCGAATGGTCACCTTAACATCTGGATTTGTTCTTAATAAATCAGATAGGAAAGTGATTTGTTCTTCACCATTGATGACATTAAAATGACTATTGATTTCGAACTCTAAGTTCGTCAATGTATAAAGTGTATTAAAATGTACTTCTTCGATAGCAAAAGACATTTCAATAATTTCTTCGTCTGTTAGACCTATAGTTGTCAGATTATGTTCTTCTTGATCAAAATACAATGGTTTTGTACCATATACTTTAAACTCTGCCTCTCCTTCTAGAGTAATCACAAACTGTCCATTTTGGTCGGTATAGATCGTAGTCTTGGCACCACTTTTGATATTTTGAATGCAAACCTTTACGCCCTCAATGGTATTCCCGTTGTCACTATCAACGTAAATTCCTTTGAGTGTAAATTCTTTGTTGGAAGCTTCAGTTAAGGCAAAAGATGATAGCAACGCAACACATAAAAGTAGGGCTCTTCTATAATAACAATGAGAAAATCGCATAACAGAAAGTACCATTTTTTAGGTATAGGATAATTTTGAAGTCAAAGTCAAATATACAAACTTATAACGTATGTTAATATAATAAGTTGTGTAATATATAAAATTTTCTTACTCAAGTTATTACAATTCAGCCTTTTCTCAAATCTTCCAAAGACGGTAAAAAAGAAAGCTTAAATAAGTCAGACTCCATAAATGATAATGTTTAACTCATATAAAATCCTATCTTTTTTTTGCTTTTTAGCCTTTGCTCTTACGTCAAATTCACTTTTTGGCAGTCAAAAAATCTCAATTATTGGTTCTGTTTATTCTGAAAAACACAAATCTATAAATGAAGCAGATGTGATTGTTTTTGTTGCAGATACATCGCAAAGAACCAATGGCCTAAAAGTCTATCAACGAAGTAAGTCTGATAAAAATGGTAAATTCAATCTAGAATTACCCCATCATCAGAAGTTTGTAATTTTATGTCAAAAAAATGGATGGGAAACTACCAACGATGCTTTTAGTATCAATACGAATAATATTAGCCCACAACAAAAAATTAGTGTTCAGTTTATCATGAAGAAGAGTGATGGATATGCAAACATCACTGGTAAGATTATAAACCCTCCTTCCAAACAAAATATAAAATGTACTCTTTTTGATGTAAGATTAAATCAATACTTCCAAATCGAATTATCAAACAATAACGCTTTTGAGATTATTGTAGGGCATTATGGAATTTATCACATCATCCTAAAAAGTGAAGACGGTGAGTTACTTTTCCAAGAACGGATCAAAGTGGAGGCTACCAAGATAGATCATGATATTCAACTACCAACTTCACTCTTTACACAACTTAAAGAGTATCCTTTTGAAGTTAATACCGATAAGTTAACGGCATCATCAGAAACAGAATTAAGAGCAATAGCTAGTGAGATGAAGTCAAATATTTATTACCGACTGATCATCAACTGTCATACAGACTCTAGAGGAGATGACGATTTTAATTTAAAATTGTCAAAAAAACAGGCAAACTCTCTCAAAAACTGCTTAATTTCGTATGGGATAAAACCTCAGCGGATTATTGCAGATGGGTTTGGAGAAAACCGCTTGCTAAATGGGTGCAAAAACAATGTAAAATGTTCAAATGCAAAGCACCTAGAAAACCGTAGAGTGGAATATATGTTTTCAATAAGTGATTTAGAATAATTACTTATTTTTTCACATCAAGAATGACGATCGCAACCACACAAAAATATACTCTAGGTGATAGCTCATCTAATGCAGATATCACCCATGTTTGGCTACAAGAAGAAAGTAACGACAGCCTTGTAATCGGCGGTTGTATGCTTTCAAAAAATAACGACGAACAAACTAGATCAACGGTTGACAGTGCTTTCAAAGAAAGTAAGAAACCACAATTAGCCTTAAAGGAAGCCGCAAATACGATTAAAAATTTTGCAGGTGATGACTATGTGCTTGTCTATTTAAAAGACCGTAGAATGTGGCACACTAGAAATGGTCAATTAAGAGTTTTTGTGTTTAGAGAAGGTCGTTTTTTATCTCCTCCACATACAAAAAACACCAATGTTGCTACACCTTTTTTATTAAATGAGGATGATATACTAATTATAGGCAATGCTTCTCTACTTTTTAATACCCCACCAAAGACTTTAAAACAGGTATTCACATCTTCCCTTCCGCAAGTAATTGCCGAAAGCTTAATTCAGAACAATACGGATAACAATATTGCTTTTTGTGGAGTTCTGCCTTGCGAGTTTTTAAGAGATAATGCTCCAAGTAGAAATAGAGAAAAAGCGCTTCAAGAAGTTTTTCCATATGAAAAAGAAGCCGACAAAAAACTAGCAAACCCCAATCAAAAGAAAAATCAAATCTACAATTTTGTTGGGTTCTTACTTTTTGCCCTCCTTGTGATCTTCATGTACACACAAAATAAGGTAAATTGGAAAGGAGAACTCACCAATAAAGATAAAGAGTTAGCTTCTTTACAGACAAAACTCAATAAAGCCGAAAAAGAAATTGAAGCTTTTAGAAGGTATCAGAAACAACATATTCAATCTATCGCAGAAAGAGATTTTGATGCTTTTGACAACGAACGCTATAGAATGTATGCTCTTTTTAGAGATACAAGAAGTCGTTTCAACAGAATCCAGATAGCTGAAAAATTCAATATCTATAATCCATTAGCTATTGAAGCAAAAGTGGTAATGGATGAGAACTGGTTTATCGTACCTGTAAAAGGCACACACCTGGTTCAAAAAGGAGAAACTTTAAAAAAGATTGCTGATATGTATTATGACAATCAGAAGGAAGGTATTCAATTGATACAAGAATTCAATCCACAAGTTGTCGAAGGGCACTCTATTTTCCTTCCATTTGAACAAGAAGACTAAACAAATGTTATATTTGTAGTCGTTACAACAACAATCAAACTTTCAAATCAAAAGGAAAGTTAATAACGTATAGGGTATTAGGGGTTCATTGACCTCTTTTGTAGTTTTGTAAAAAAGGGATCGTACACCCCACAAGATCAAATAACAATCAAAATGATTCACTCTTTCATTGGTGATTTAGGGCATATTTCAATTATTGTAGCTTTCGTTACTGCAATAATTGCTGCCATTTCATATCGCCTTACAGCAATAGAAAAAAACGAGGTTGAGAAACAACGCTGGAAAAGTCTTGCTAGAGGCTCTTTTACCATCCATGGTATTTCCGTTTTCAGTATTGTATGTATTCTATTCTACATGATTTTCAATCACTACTATGAATATCATTATGTATGGAGTCACTCTTCAAACAACTTACCGGCATATTATATAGTATCAAGTTTCTGGGAAGGACAAGAAGGTAGTTTCTTAGTTTGGTCGTTTTGGCATGTTCTAATTGCCTTTTTCATCATTAGAAAGTCTGGTGATTGGGAATTTGATGTTATGTTCATTGTCGCTGCTGTTCAAGCTTTCCTTATTTCAATGGTGCTTGGTATTACAGTTTTTGGATCAAAAATAGGCTCTTCTCCATTTATATTATTAAGAGACGCTATTGAAGCTCCGGTATTCGCTACTAATCCGAATTTTGTTCCCGAAGATGGTACTGGATTAAATCCACTACTACAAAATATTTGGATGGTGATTCACCCTCCTACCTTATTTATGGGTTTTGCTCTTACATTGGTTCCATTTGCATTTGTAATTTCAGCTTTATTGAAAAAAGATTACCAAGGTTGGGTTAAACCAAGTATGGGATGGGTAATCCTAGCTATCTCCGTTTTAGGTATTGGTATTATGATGGGTGCTTACTGGGCCTATGAAACCTTAAACTTTGGTGGTTATTGGAACTGGGACCCAGTAGAAAATGCAGTATATGTACCTTGGTTAATTTTAGTAGCAGGTCTTCATTTAATGATCATTCAACATAAGAGCTTTGCTGCTTTAAAAACTAGTATGATTCTAGTGGTAAGTGCTTTTATCTTAATTTTATATTCAACTTTTCTTACAAGATCTGGTGTATTGGGAGAGGCTTCAGTCCACTCGTTTACAGACTTAGGTCTTTCAGGACAACTATTATTATACCTTATCTTCTTTACGGCAATTGCCATTGTATTATTTGTAGGAAGATGGAAAAGTATGCCTTCAGATCCTGAAGAAGCATCTGCATATAGCCCAGAGTTCTGGTTATTCATAGGTTCTACAGTATTAACTCTTATGAGTTTCCAAGTGTTAGTACCTACTTCAATTCCTGCTTGGAATGCACTTCTTTCTAACTTTGGAATAGAATCAAATGTTGCTCCTCCAGCTGATGCAGTAGCTTTCTATACTAAATTCCAACTTTGGTTTGCGGTAGCATTAGCATTAGTATCAGGTACAACACAATTCTTCTTCTGGAAGAGATTAAATAAAGAAAACATCTGGAGTACATTATCAATACCTTATGTAGCAACTATGTTGATTACAGCATTAATCATCATTTTAGGCAATGTACACCAACCTACATACATCATCCTTTTAACCGCTGCAATATTCAGTTTAGTAGCAAATACTCAAGTATTGATTCAGTATACTAAAGGTAAAATTGCTGTATCTGGAGGTTCTGTCAGCCATATCGGGGTTGCATTGATGTTATTAGGTATCTTAAGTTCTTCTGGATACGAACAAGTGATCTCGTTGAATACTTCAGGTAGAATTTATAATAGTGAATTCCCTGAGGAAATGAACAAAGAGAATGTCCTTCTTTTTAGAGGTCACTCGAAAAGAATGGGTAAATACTACTTAACATACAAAGGTCCAAGGTTAACTTCTCAAGATGTCCCTGGATATTTCAATAAAGACTTTGTGAAGCAAAAGGCATCAGATCCTTATAAGGCAGTAGTTGTTGAAGATATTATTGTAGATGGTGAAACTAAAGCCCAAGTTGGCGATGAAATCCAAATTTACAATGAAAATATCTACTACGAGATCGAATATAAGAGTGATGATGGAGAAATGTTCTCCTTATTCCCTAGAGTTCAAGACAATGAAGATATGGGACCTATCCCATCTCCAGATATTGCCTCATTCTGGAACAAGGACATGTATACTCACATCACAAACTTAGCTGTAAGTGATGAAGAAGTAGAATGGACAATGCAAGACCCTCTGAAAATGTCTATAGGTGATACTACCTACCTAAATGATTATGTAGTAATTTTTGATGGTGTAAAACCACTTGAAAAAGCTCCAGGCTATAACATCAAACCAGAAGATGTCGCTTTACAAGCAACACTTAGAGTTTTAGTAGGAAATAACAAAAGTATCGATTTAAAACCTTCATATATTCTTACAAAAGTAAAACGTATGGGTATTGATGGTGTAATGGAAGATTGGGAAGCAGGTATGCTACCTTCAACAGATAGAGAGCTTGGTTTACGAGTTGTCTTAAAAGAAATTCTCCCTAAAGAAAACTCTTTTGTATTTACTGCTGAAACTACTCAAAAGGATTGGGTAATCATGAAAGCTGTTGAAAAACCATTCATCAGTATCCTTTGGATTGGTACTATCTTATTAGGTATAGGTACAGGTATTTCTTCATACAGACGCTTTAAAGAGGCAAAACAGAAGAATAAAGGAAGTAAAAACGCTATCAATTCTGATAAAAAAGAGAATGTGTTAGTATAATCTATACAACATTCAATTAATAAATAGACATAAAAAAGAGCAATGAATCTAGTAATTCATTGCTCTTTTTTGTATCTACAATACCCTATGGATACTTAAGTTGAGAAGAAATAGTAAATATTTTGACTACCAATCTTCTTCAGGTTTAGCAGGTGTATTTGCATCTTGTTCATCATCTGGTAAACTATCCATTGGATTTTCCTCTTGACTTTCAGCTGCAGCTGCTTCCTCTTTTTCTAATTCCTTTTGTAGTCTGATCTGCTCTAATGAATCTTCTTTCGCTACTTTCAATAAAGAATCTGATTCATATTTTGCTAACTGACTATTATATTTTTCATCCAGAACCCTTTTTGGAATCATATAATTTTTAGGTTTCCAGATCTCGTACCATTTTCTTTTTACTAAATACATTGAATCAGGTACAATAAAGAAACCAGCTCTCATACTATCTTCCCTTGCTACAATATGACCATACTTCTGTAGATATACTTCTGCATCATACATCATTGGAGGCATAGAGTCACTGACAATAAGGTCTTCATCATCATCATTTTGATCAGGAAGTTCCTTTGCTACAATAGAATCATCATAACCTGGACCTCCACCAAACATTAAGTTTTCAAGAGAATCACTAGAACTTACCAGGTATACACTATCTTCTGCTATAAATTCAATGGTAGAATCCTCATCAACTACTGGATAAGGGTTCTTTGTTAAACCAATAATATAGTTAGGATAATTTTTACTGCTCAGTTTTTCTTCTTTGTTTGTTAGCTTTCCATAGAAGCCTCCTCTAGGTTTCACTGTACCACTCCACTCCATTTCTCTTGAAGCATACAGTTCTTCTTCCTTCGCAGTAGAGTCATCTACGAAGTAGCTAATATAGGAATACGAACCTTTAACCGTCATGGTCGAATCATCTCCTAAAGGAAGAAAATAGTCGCCATCAGGGTTAGATGCCTTATTCACGTAATACAAACTATTGGGATCATCTTTTTGATAGAAGACACTCACATAGGCTGGGCAAACCTTGGGCACACATCCATCTAATAGCAAGCAAAAGACAATACCAAAGTATAAAAAAGTTTGTTTCATAAAATATTTAATACCTCCATTACAACAGCAAAATTGATGGAGTTTTCCGCTTCAATCAAATTATGAGAAAAATATTCTATCAATTTTAAAGAATATTTAAATGTTCATCGCATATAAAGTGCCAAAAAAAGTTCAGTTGCTTTGTAATTGGATGTATTGTTGATTTTTTGGTAATTTGCGAAGCAGAAAAGAAGATTATGAAATCAATAATAGCAGAAATAGGAATATTAGTCCGAAAAGAGGTTGAGTTAGAATGGAGAGAAAGGTCTAATCTTAATGGTTTATTATTATTTACAGTAAGCACTATTTTTGTTTGTTACCTGAGTTTCAATCAAAAAAGAGTGGAGCTATCGCCAATTACTTGGAATACTCTTTTTTGGATTATCCAATTATTTGCTGCCTTAAATGGAGCAGCTAAAAGTTTCAACCAAGAGGCAAAAGGGCGATTCTTCTATTACTACCAAATGGTAAGCCCCCAATCCATCATCTTGTCCAAGATGATTTACAATGCCTTCTTAATGTTAATCATCGCATTCCTCGGATTAGGGGTTTATAGTGTTGTACTTGGCAACCCTGTACAAGACCCTTTATTATTCTATGGTAGTGTGTGTTTAGGAGCCATTGGTTTTGCATCATCACTGACGATGGTATCTGGTATTGCTTCCAAGGTTCAAGGAAACAATACATTAATGGCAATATTAGGGCTACCAGCAATCCTTCCAATGATATTAATGCTTATTAAAATTTCTAAAAATGCGATGGACGGAATAGCCCGTAGTCAAAGTATGGACGAATTCTTAGTTATTTTTGCTATTGATGTTATTGTAATTACGGTTTCTTATCTCCTCTTTCCGTATCTTTGGAGGAGTTAAATTAATAAATTAAACAATTCACAAATGAAAAGTGCTTGGTGGAAAATCACCGCAATAGTTCTTCTCGCTTACACTCTGATTATCGGACTCCTGATGGACGTTCCTAGATTAGCGATTTTAAATGAAACGATTCGTAATTTATTCTTCCACGTTCCAATGTGGTTCGGAATGATTCTCGTTCTTCTAGGTTCAATGGTATATTCAATTAAATATTTGAGACATCACAGAATTGAGGACGATATCTGGGCTAATGAATTAACAAATACAGGAATAGTATTCGGTATATTAGGTATTTTAACTGGTGCCGTTTGGGCCAAATACACTTGGGGTGACTGGTGGAGTGGAGACCCTAAACAAAACGCCGCTGCTGGTGGTTTAATGTTTTACTTCGCTTATGTAATTCTGAGAGGTGCTTTTAAAGATGAAGAGCAAAAGGCAAGAATAAGTGCTATTTGGAATATCTTCGCTTTTGCTGTTTTTATTCCACTAATTTTCGTCTTACCTCGTTTAACTGATTCGTTACATCCTGGTAATGGTGGAAACCCTGGTTTTAATGCTTATGACATGGATAGTAAATTACGTATGGTATTTTACCCTGCAGTAATAGGTTGGACACTAATAGGCGTCTGGTTCGCTCAATTAAGAGTAAGAGCCAAAAAAATTGAGAATATTATTTTAGAAAACGATTAAGGTATATAATAGATGAAAAAGTTATTTTCCAGTTTACTTCTTTGGGGTATGATGATAGTCAATACCTTAGCTCAAGGTAAAATCCCTACAACAGAAAGTGATTATGTAAATAATAGCGTAGAAATGGCTGATGCTATGAGAGCTGATGGCAAAATCTATGTAGTAGTTGCAGTGATTGTTACTTTATGGGTAGGATTGATTGTTTACTTGATCAATACTGACCAGAAATTAAAGAAGCTAGAACAATTGGTTAACGACAAATAAAAATTACACCCATGAAAAAGTCACATATTTTCGGTTTGATCATCATTGGTATTATGATTAGTATCCTTGTAGTTACTGCAGGAGATGCTAGTGCATATGTAGATTTCTCTACAGCTTATGAATTAGCTCATGATGGTGATGAAAACAAAGTTCATGTTATTGGTGAACTTCAAAAAGACAAAAATGGAAACGTTATTGGCATCCAATACGATCCTGCTCAAGACGCCAATTATTTGGCTTTTAACCTTGTCGATGACAAGAATGTAATGAAGAGAGTCGTTTGTTATTCTCCTCCTGCTTCAATGAGAGATTTTGAAAAATCTGAAAAAGTAGTAGTGATCGGTAGAGCAAAGAAAGACGGTGATTTTATTGCTTCAGAAATCTTAATGAAATGTCCTTCTAAATACGAAGAGACACAACTTTAAGACAAAGAATACTAGAATATAAAAAGGCTCAATACAATTTACGTATTGAGCCTTATCTATTTTATACAGAAACTTTTTGCTTCTGTTCCTTTTCTTTTTCTCTTCTCAGGTCTTTCACTTTTGCATTTGTAAAAGATAAAAGGTAATCTGCTAAAGTACTATCATCAAGTCTTGTTCTATCAATTACAGTATCATAAGATTCTCTCTTACCTTTTCCGATATGCTCTAGAAAATCATTTCTCAATTTAGAGTACTTCAACATTTTGAGTTTTGCATCTTGAAAGCCCAAATTGTGATTTTCCATAATCTTTGCAACTCTAAATTGATAATTGCTATTCACCTTAATCCTTAGAGCATTCGATAACCCTTCAGCATAGAATCCTCCTCCTCTGCCTAAAATTATCACATTACCTCTTTCAAAGTAGGCATGAATTATAGACTTTAATGTACTATCCAATTTACCATCCAACTTATTATAGCTTGGACTAAACGAATGAATCAACTGCTCAATAAGTCCTTTCTTTTCTTGTGGAACGTATTCTGCAATATCTTTGTATTCAAGATGCAATTCTTCAGATAAATCTCTGATCACAGAGGTATCTATAAGGAGCCACTTTTTAGGACAAAGGTCAAACCCTATTTCTTCCTTATTTAACCGATCTACCAAAAGTTGAGCTACTTTTTTTACAGAAGAGCCATACTCTCTAGAGATCGTTAATACTATTCCTTGAGAGTTAGGTCGATAATGAGAAGAACGATTAAATTCCATCTCAAGATTCTTAATCAATTGATTGAGGACATTCGCTTTCATGACAGTTATGTTTTAAGGTGTTTTTATATAAATGTAATTTAAACACTTATATACTTTTTTACATTGACTGTCATCACCAAACCTAAATGATCTTATCTAAGATATATTTTCCTAATTCTTCTTCAGAAGTAAAAATATCAATCATCAAGGGATTTAACATAGAATTGATCATCGGAGGAATGTGTTCTTCAATCGGAGGATTCATCTCCTTTACGAAAGCCTCTTTATGTTGTTCGATCAATTCTTGTTGTTTTTGATATGCCACACTTAATTTTGAAGCATTATAACCGTTTCTTTTTAGGTAGAGTAAACGTGTATCATTCAACTCATTTTCTTTTAGCCCCATTAAATGACTTCCTAAAGCTTCTGAAATAAAGCTTTTCCCTCCTAATTGTTTTTCTTCCTGATCTAACTGTTGCATTTGAAAATTAAATTATGATATATATAAAATCGTTATTCTCCTCCCATTGTTTCAGCTGCAGTTACTAATAATGTAGAACTGATTCTTTTTTTGAAATTAGGGTTGATATACTCAAAGCTAATTTCTCCATTTTGTTTTACAAAGAAAACCGCAGGAACTGGTAACATTTGGTGTTTTTCTCCAGTAGTTGTAACAATGTCCATTCCTAAGTTTGAAAATCTTTTGAATGCTTTATCATCCAATTCATAAGCCAAACCAAACTTTTTAGAAGCTTCCATATCACTGTCAGATAAAAGCATGTAATTCATCATGTGTTTATCATAAGTTAGTGATAAATGGTCTGGAGTATCAGGTGAAATAGCAATGATTTGATAACCAATACTCACTAAGTAGTCTGATACCTCTCCTAAGCCAGCAAGCTGTTTATTACAGTAAGGGCACCATCCCCCTCTGTAGAAAATTAGTACTGTAGGTTTCTTCTTGATCATTTTTGATAGATCAACCAAGTTGCTCTCTACATCTCTTAAGGAGACTTGTGGAACAGTTTCACCAATTAGTAGAGGCGATATATCATTAGCATTAGTTGGAACATCTTGACCAAATAAATTGAATGAAAGCAGGAAAAAAGTTATCGAAATGATAGATTGTTTAAACATGGTATAAGCTGATTATTTTATTGTCCGTAATTGAGTTTATAAAATTATTTATCAAGTTAAAAATTATCTTTTATATTTTTTCATTAAAGTATGAAATCATGTAATTTGAGAGTATTCTGATTTTTTCCATTATGCAGCAAATACTTAAAACGCTACTTTTTTATCTATTTTGGTTGTCTACAAGTTCTACTTTTGGTCAAAGTACAATGGATTCGCTGCATCAAAACAATTCTCATGTTAGAGATATAATGGATAAAGTAAGTCTTAGTGCTTACTTCTCGAATTCAAAGTTGAATCTTATTTTTAATAATTACCCCCCAAAATCATGGTGGGATAATGATGGTTTAACCCGTAGAAATAGACCCAATGACATTGTTTATAGACCGAATAATAGTTATTTGGTTGGGCTCGGTTTCTCTTTTGGTAACCTTGGAGTAAGAGCCAGTATTCAAACGCCTTATTCCCAATACGATGAAAGCATTTATGGCAAATCAAGTGTTTTCCGTTTAAGAGTAGATGGCTTTGTAAAGAAATGGTATTTAGATGCTGAATATTATCGTTACTCAGGATTCTTAGATTCTACTCCTCAGTATTATGATAGTTTACAAACCACACCTGCCCCATTAATTAGAGATGATATAATTACTAGATCGATTAACCTTCATGGTGTACGATTTAATAATAAGAAATTTAGTTATAAGGCTATTTTCAAACAGAAGGAAATTCAATTAAGAAGTGCATTCACTACTTATTATAAATTTAGATTCAGATCTGAAAACTATAATGCCCTAGAACCATTCTTACCTCCATTAGCTAGAAACCCTGATTCTACATATGGAACAATGACTAAGCTAAGAATGTTTGATTTAACAGCAATTGGAGGTGTTGCAGGTGTACTAGTGTATAAAGGTTTTTATGTTGGAGGAATGCTTGGAATTGGAGCTGGAGGTCAATACCAAACCTTCACTTTACAAGATGGCAGTGATGGACATTATTCTTTTCTTCCTGCACTAGACTTTAAAGCATCAGGTGGATATAATACAGAAAGGCTATTTATCACGATGCAGATTAACTCTGAAATTAGTTATAGTGCATTACCTAACACTTTTAATCAAGAGTTTTTAGCAATCAGTTACTTTACAAGTTTTGAGATCAATTGTGGTTATCGATTTAACATGGGACCTAATTTACACAAAGCTGTTTTATGGGCTAATGATGTTATCAACAGCACAATAAATACAGTGCTTACGGGTGGAAAAGGCACTCATTCTAAAAGAAATAGACCCAATGAAGAATAACTCCAAAGGGTCTTACATACTGATTTATTAAAATTTCTTAGAAGCTTCCTCTTAATTTATAAGTATCAGCAACTTTAGTAATGGCTACCATATATGAGGCAATTCTCATCGATACATTATGTTTTTCTGCAATCTTAAATACTTTCTCAAAAGCTTCTTTCATAATTCTATCTGATCTCCTGTTTACTCTATCTCGAGTCCATTTATACCCTAAACGGTTTTGTACCCATTCGAAATAAGAAACAGTTACGCCTCCAGCATTTGCTAGAATATCTGGCACTACAACAATACCTTTATCATGAAGAATCTTATCCGCTTTTGCTCCAGTAGGACCATTGGCTCCTTCAACAATTAATTTTGCCTTAATATTCTCAGCATTTTTATTGTTGATTACATCTTCTTTTGCTGCAGGTACTAAAACATCAACTTCAAGTTCTAAAAGTTGATCATTTGTGATCAATTCTCCACCTGTAAAGCCTTCTAATGTTTTATATGTTTCTCTGTATTCACTTGCCTCTCTGAGGTCAATTCCATCAGGATTATAAAATGCTCCTGTGTGATCACTGATAGCAACAATTTTCAATCCTTTCTGGTGTAAAAGTTTTGCAGCATTACTACCAACATTACCATATCCTTGGACAGCACAAGTTGCATCATTTGGAGAGATTTTGATTTTTCTCAATGCTTCCATTGCAGAAACCATCACTCCTCTACCTGTTGCTTCTACTCTACCTAGAGATCCTCCCAATACTAGAGGCTTACCGGTAACAACAGCCTGAACAGTTTTACCTTGAGCTTTAGAATATTCATCCATAATCCAAGCCATTTCCTGAGGACCTGTCCCCATATCTGGAGCTGGAATATCGATATCTGGCCCAAAGATCTCATACATTTTTACCGTATAAGCTCTTGTTAGCCTCTCTAATTCACCTTTAGACATTTTCGAAGGGTCACATTTAATCCCTCCTTTTGCTCCACCATATGGAATGTCTACTACAGCACATTTCCAAGTCATCCAAGCTGCCAATGCTTTTACTTCATCAAGGTTCACATCCATATCATAACGGACGCCACCTTTTGAAGGACCTAGAGTGTTTGAATGGATTACACGGTATCCTTCAAATACTTTTTTATGTCCATCATCCATCACAATCGGTAATGAAACAATTACCTGTTTTGCTGGACTTTTTAAGACTTCGTAAGTTTCTAAATCGAGACCTAGTTTTTCAGCGGCAATATTAAATCGCTCCATCATCGACTCAAAGGGATTCTCCTTGTCTGTAATCGGAGCTGGTTCAATGTAACCCATCGCAAGTGTGTGTTTATATATGTGTAAATAGTACGTTTATAACACAAATTACTCAAAAAAGTAGTCACATAAACAAACTATTTAGTAAAATTTCAATCAACAAATATTTTAAAAGTCTATATATCAACTAATTAAACTAATCAGTTAATGATCTATTACTGTAGGACAAACAGGTTAAAAAGAAGTATTGATCGGATTCATTCTTCGATAATCGATTCTGAATTTTCTTAGTTCCGGTATGGATAAAATGATTACCGTACCAATGCGTCAACCCTCCATTTGTATATTTTTCAATTTCATAAGCAGGTGAATAATCCTTGTATGAAATCACCTGACAATCGTGTTTATACTCTAATCTTTCAGATACTTTATAGAAATAACTATCTCTGCTAACATGTAAGAATGCTACCTTTCTATTATCTGCATATGCACCAACAAGTTCAACAGGTAGTTCTGTTTTCAGGTTTCTTGTCAAGTAGGTATTGTCCCAACGCATTTCTCCTGTTTCAAAGTCGAAACCACAAGCTAAAGCCCTTTTGAAATTACATTCGATAGGGAAAGGATAGTTTTCTTTCATCTTCTCATTCACAAGCATACTTGGAATGTATTCCCCTTTTCTAACAATCATATTGTCATAATCCTGAACAAAACCTGAGAAAGTGGGCACTTCAGCTTTAGAATAAAAGCCATCACCAGCATATTTTGCAGTTTCGTTAAATGGGTAAATAAAACTCACTTCATTGATTACAAAGACTACCTGACCATTCATAAACTGAAGTCTATTAGGCATCACTTCTAAACGTAAAGGAACAACTTTATCCTTTTCACGTCTTTTCTGGAATTTCTCTTGGCTCTTTTCTTTCGTTTTTGGGTCTAAGTGACTGTAGAAATTATTAAAGAATGAGAAGTCATAAAATTTTGGATTTAATCGATAACCTCTATTTGATAAAATCATTGAATAAACTCCTTGCGTAGATTCAGATTCATTACCTAAACCATAAGTACCAATCATTACTAATTCACCTCTTGAATTATGATAAGGTCTAAAAGTTTGATAATTGTACTCTCTCTGAATTTCTTCAAAATATTGTTTATGAATATTTCCATCTATAGAATAATCAATTACATATAGTCCTCGATGTATACTCGACATTTGAGCTTTTATTACAACTGTAAGCATATCGACGTCTCTATCGTATTCCATACAAACAATTCCCCCTTTTATCTGGTGTACTGATGACAATACTCTGCGCGTTCCTACTTCTAGATCCCAATGAGTTATGATAGGTAAATTGTTTGCTGAACCACCTAAGAAAGCAATGTTATCTTCAACAGAGAAATAGTCTACTTTCATTTTCTCTACGTTCTTGTAGTAGAAAACTTTTTGGGCTCCATCAGCTAATCTAATTCTTAGAACCTGATAATTCAATTCTGATGATTTCATTAAGAAATAAGCATAATCATCATCGTAACCATCTGAAATTACATCTCCATAATGGTCTAATTTGATCTGCTTTGTCCACTTTTTCTGAAAATCAGTTTGAACATAAGTAACCTCTATATCTGAAATGATATTTTTCTTTTCTCCTCCGTAGCGATTTCTTAAAACGAGTAAACCTTGTTCTCCCATTTCATTTAACCTGTAAGAACCATCATATTCATGTAACATTGGAAACTGAATAGTGTGTTCTTCAAAAGTCTGAGAGAATAATGATGATGAGATAAGCATTAAGGTTAATATACTAATAGTTGTGTATCGTGTTATCGATGTCTTCATGGGCCAAGCGTGTGATAGTTGATGAGAATAATTAACTAGGTTATTACAGGGTAGAATAAAAATATGTACATTTACAAGAGAATAGTATGCTGTTTTATAGACTGACGATAATTGTACTATTCTTATTCTTTGTTTACTTCCATAGTAATAGAAGTTTCCTCTCTTGTTGTTTACAGAATGATATTCTTCAAATTAAGAGTAATATTGAAAGAAACTAAATTTACAAGCATAAAAATCAAGCAGTTAACTACAAAACTAATTAAAACTTTAACGTTTCTTAGTTTAGTACAATTATTAATCTTCGGGGTAGTTCATTTCCTTTTTCCCTATCCAAAGAAAATACATTATGGACAAGTACTCTATTCTTCTAATAATGAAGTTATTGGTGCAACACTCAATAATGAAGATAAATGGAGATTATATTCTAGCCTAGATGAAGTAGACCCTTTATTTATTGATAATATTTTACACAAAGAGGACCAACACTTTTATTACCATTTAGGTGTAGATCCGTTAGCAATAATTAGAGCTTTTTTCAATAATATTTATAGTAATAAAAGAACATCAGGTGCATCCACAATTAGTATGCAAGTTGTTCGATTGCTAGAACCAAAAGAAAGAACCTACTACAATAAAATTATCGAAATGTTTAGGGCATTACAGCTTGAATGTACTTACTCAAAAAAGGAAATACTTGAAATGTATATCAATATCATTCCTTTTGGTGGTAATATAGAAGGCATCAAAGCTGCTACTGTTTTATATCTACAAAAGAACCCTGGAATTCTAAGCCCTGCAGAAGCATGTATGCTCTCTATTATTCCCAATCGCCCTACATCATTAGCATTAGGAAAACAGCAAGACCTTATCGTTTCAGAAAGAAATAAGTGGTTAGAAAGATACTATCAAGGTGGTTTAATTGATGAGAATGCTTTAGAATCAGCAAAGGTTGAACCTATAAATCTTCAACGTACAAGTATCCCTAAAATAATTCCTCACTTAAGTAGACAACTGACAAACAGGTTTTATGATGAATCTAGAATCAAAACTTACATCAACATTAATACACAATTAAAAACGCAAGATTTAGTAAAAAAATATGCTCGACGATTAAGGAGTATTGGGATTAATAATGCTGCCGCAATCATTATCGATAATCATACTAGAGAGGTCATCTCCTATGTTGGTTCTCAAGACTTCTTCGATGATAAATTTGCTGGTCAGGTTGATGGAATTCAGGCGAAAAGATCACCTGGAAGTACATTAAAACCATTAATTTATGGGATTGGGTTCGACAGAGGTTTAATCACACCGAAAACTAAAATATTAGATGTACCTACGGATTTTGGAAACTATAGTCCACTTAATTATGATGAAAAGTTTAGAGGCTATATCACTGTTGAGGATGCTCTAGGAAAGTCTTTGAATATACCTGCAGTAGCAACATTAGAAGAAATTGGTGTGGATCATTTCACTAACAAATTAATCACAGCTGGCTTTAACAGTATAGCACAACAAAAAAATAGATTGGGGTTATCTGTCGCACTAGGAGGTTGTGGTGTAACTTTAGAAGAATTAACGGGTTTATATGCCTCATTGGGAAATAAAGGAACATATTCCTCCCTAAGAAAAAGTACTTTTGACAAGGATTCCACTAACTATCAAATAATAAGTCCTGAAAGTAATTATATGATATATGAGATACTTTCTAATTTAAAACGTCCCGATTTACCTAATAATCCTCAAAACAGTAATAATGCTCCTAACATTGCTTGGAAAACAGGAACTTCATATGGTAGAAAAGATGCATGGAGTATTGGTTACAATAAAGAATATACTGTTGGAGTATGGTGTGGTAACTTCAATAACGAAGGTTCTCCTGATTTAACGGGTGCAGAGACAGCGACACCACTGCTTTTTAATATTTTCAGAACTTTATATCCAACAGTAAATTCAAAAAAAGAAGAATTTGAAATACCAGATCAACTTTTCGAAAGATTAGTATGTAGCAGTACAGGTTTAATTCCAGAATATTTCTGTGATCATACTATAGAAGATAGCTATATCCCTACTGTATCATTAACCAAGAAATGTTCACATCGAAAACTATATTTTATTAATCCGATAGAATCCTTCTCATATTGTGGAAAATGTTTGCCTAAAGAAGGTGGGTATAAAAAGAAGTTTTACAACAATTATCCAGAACAATTGGTACGTTTTTATAACGATGAAAAAATACCTTTTGAAACTCCTCCACCTCATAACCCTGAATGCAAATATACAATTTCAGGTAAACCTCCTACGATTTCAAGCCCTGTAGATGGTCGTACTTATTATATCCTAGATCATAATACTGAACTAGAATTGCAGGCGATTACGGCTAATGATGTAGATTATATTTATTGGTATGTAAATGACCAATATGTGGCTAAGGTAAATATAGAATCTTCATTTTTTTATCAATTTGAAGTGGGAAAAAATAAAATATCCTGCACTGATGATAAGGGAAGAACCAACGAGATTTTTATATTTGTTAATTAGGAATAGATTTCATTATCGTTAAAATCAGACAAAAACTATTACTTAATCAGTTAGAATGGTAGAACTTGCCTCATTAATTGGCTTAGGCTTTTTTGCACAATGGCTTGGATGGAAGGTAAAAATACCTGCTATCCTCCCCTTAATTTTAATTGGTCTTCTAGTTGGACCAGTATCTACACTCTTTACACCTGATGGTGCTAAGTTTATCGATGGTGATAAAATTTTCCATGGTGATTTAATGTTCGATGTGGTCAACTTATCAGTAGGCTTAATCCTGTTTGAAGGTGGAATGACATTAAAGATTAAGGAAACCAAAAACCTAGGTGGCGTGATATGGAGAATATTAATCTTTGGTACTATCATAACACTTATAGGTGGTGCATTAGCGACCCACTATATCATGGGCTTTAGCTATCGCATTGCTTTTTTATTCGGAGGACTAATCATCGTTTCTGGCCCTACAGTAGTAGGACCGATGCTAAGGAATATTAAACCCAATAATAGAATAAATACAATTCTCAAATGGGAAGGTATATTAATAGATCCTATCGGGGCACTTACAGCCATCTTAATTTTTGACTTTGTCTTATCAGGGCAACCCAACGAGTTATTCACATTTTTCGCATTAAAAGGTTTTATTCTTCTAACATTAGCCGGGTTATTTGTTGGAGGAGTAGCTTCTTTTATCACCATAAAGATGTTGAATGATCGGAATATTTTACCCGAACATTTAAAAAACACCATCATTCTTGGAGCTGTAATTGGCACTTTCGCCTTATCCGATATGTTACATGCAGAATCTGGGTTATTAGCAGTAACGGTATATGGGATGATTATAGGAAACTCTAAAGTTGCATCCCTTAAATCTATATTACATTTCACAGAAGATATTACTGTTATCCTAATCTCTTTCTTGTTTGTTATGCTTTCATCAAGAATGCAGGTGGATGACCTTTTGGCATTAGTCAACACAAAAAGTGCATTATTATTTATCGTTATAATATATGTGATAAGACCTTTAGTTGTGCTAAGTAGTACGATCGGGACATCACTTTCCTGGAGAGAACGAATTTTCATCTCTTATATATCACCAAGAGGGATTGTTGCTGCAGGTGTCGCTTCATTGTTTACTATTAAATTAACAACAGGTAGTGTTCCAATCAATGAAATGCAAGTTGAGGAAGCCAAAATGCTTCTTCCACTAACATTTATGATTATTGTGGGTACAGTAGTGATACAAGGACTTACGGCAAAACCATTAGCAAAAGCATTAAAGGTAACTAGAAAGGAACCTAATGGTATACTATTCTTAGGAGCAAGTGAAGTAGGGCGATTCATTGCTAAAATTCTTAAGAAATACGACATTCCAGTAATGATGTCGGATACTTCAAAACCTAATATTCGAGAAGCCCAGGGACAAGGAATTAAAACTTACGAAGGAAGTATCCTTTCAGAAGGAGCTTTGGAATTTGTTGACTTCTCTGCTTATGGCCAACTTTTCTCGACTACATCAAACGATGAAATCAATATTCTCGGTAATAGAACGATCTCATCAGAATTGGGCATGAACAAAGTTTTTAGACTTGCTTCGAGAAATGAAGTTCGAATGAATACGCTTCAAAAACCCCAACATCTATTATTCCAAGGCAAATACGACTTTATAGGTTTAACACATCTTATACGACGTAAACATATTGTAAAGAATGTTAAATCAGAGCAGTATTATGATCAAGAGGAATCATTAAAATTGTTATCAACATTTGATTTACCAATATTTATACTTCACGCTAATCATTATATCACTCCTGTAACGGATTCTTTAAGTGAAATCAACGAAGGTGATGAAATAATTTACTTAGAATTCACAAATTCGTAAAGCATTGTTATTAAGGTTAATTAGTGTGAAATAATTTTGATTAAAGACTTGATAAAGGTAATTATGTAGAATGCACACTACTAATTATCAATAAGATAAGTTTAGATAGTTAAGAATGAACAAGAGAGTAGCCATTGATATAGGTAACACCTTGATTAAAGTTGGTTATTTCAAAGACAACGAATTAATAGAAGTTGGTGTCTATGATGATGACGTTAAACTTATTCAAGCACTATATGGTTTCTCTTGTGAATGGATAGGGGTCGCAAATGTTGGTTCAAACGATAATAATTTGATTCAGCAGCTAAAAAAAGATTTCAAAGTATTGGAGATAACATCAGGTAGTCACCTACCCTTTAAGAATGTATACGCCACTCCAACTACTTTAGGAGTTGATAGAATAGCCGCAATTGCAGCTGCTCAAGAAATCTATCCTAATTCAAACTGTCTTGTTATAGATATTGGAACGTGTGTAACCTTTGATTTCATTACAGAAGGTAATGAATATCTTGGTGGTGCGATATCCCCAGGTATTGACATGCGACTAAAGGCGATGCACACGTTTACGGCAAAATTGCCTATGATATCTGTAGAACATCTTGATCAAGAATTAGTCGGTAATAGCACAACAAATTGTATGCTCTCTGGAGCTATCAATGGATTAACTGCTGAAATAGAAGGAACAATCCTTCGTTATGAAAAAAAATTTGGCAGAATTAATACTTTGTTGTGTGGTGGAGTAGCAAATACTTTTGAATCTAAATTAAATTCAAGCATCTTTGCTGACCGAAATCTGGTTCTCAAAGGAATCGATAGTATTCTGAGATTACATGTACAAACGAATTAATTATATCATAATCACTTGCCTTGCATTCATCGCTTTCACTAATAAGGTAGAAGCACAACAAGGTAACGCTCCTTTTACAGCATTAGGAGTAGGTAAACCAGTAGAACCTGTTTCTGTAAGAAATATGGGAATGGGATATACAGGTGTAGGTCTTGCTAGTTATGGTCACTCTAACTTGTTAAACCCTGCAACTCTAACTTACAACAACCTTACTTTATTCGAAGTGGGTATGTATGTGGAACAAAGAGATTTAGTTGCGGAGAGTCAAACACAACAAGATTACGGTGGAGGCCTTAGCTACATGACATTTGCTTTTCCAGTGAGTCAAAGATGGACAATGGGTGTTGGTTTTAAGCCTTACTCTGTTGTTAGTTATAAATTCTCACAAGCAGATACTTTATATGCTCCAATCAACGGACAAAACATTCCTGCTGGATATTACGGTATCCAGAATGAAGGTAAAGGAGGTATTAACCAAGTTTACTTCAGTAATGCTTTTAGAGTAGCAAAATGGCTATCTGTTGGTTTAGAGTTAGGATATAACGTAGGTGTTATTGAAAAAGTAACGAAGACTGAATTGCTAAACGGAAGTAGTGACTTCATTTCAGCAAGAGGTATTCGTCTAAATTATAGAGGGTTGGTTTATAAACCTGGTATCTATCTTTCAAAGCACTTCGGTCCTAAAGAAAAAGGTCATCGTATTAACTTCGGTGGTACATATACTTTTGAGCAACAAATTGGCGTAAAACGTCTAGAGGATATACAAACACGATCGACAACTGATTTAGTATTAAATCGTGATACACTTATTGTTGATAACTCTCAGAATGCAACCATGCCTTCTGAAATCGCAGTAGGTATTAGTTACGAATTAGTCGGAAAATTAGCAGTCGCTATTGATTACAAAAAACAAAGCTGGTCTGAGTTCGTTAATTACGACGGTACCAGTGATTTATACGATGCTTTTAAGGTAGGCCTCGGTTTTGAATACACTCCTGATTATTTATCAGCTTCAAGTTATTGGAAGAGATTGACTTGGAGAGGTGGATTCCAATATGGAGAAACCCCTTATCAAGCATACGGTGAAAAAATTAAAGAGTATGTAGTGACGGCAGGTATTGAGTTCCCAATGGGATTCTCTTCGCTATCAGTATCTGGTGAATACGGATGGATGAGATCTGATATTCAAACTGTCTCTTCGTTTGAAGACCGTCATTATAGATTAAATATAGGTGTAACAATCAATGATCGCTGGTTCGTAAGGCGTCGAATCAACTAATCAATCGAATTTCAAACATGAATAAGTTAGCAACTTTTCTATTAGGTTTCTTGTTTGTAGCTGGTGTAGCTCAAGCACAAGAGGAGTCAACTGAGTCAAAAGATAATGGCTTAACAGAACAAAAAGCTGCCGATGGTAGCGTAAAAAAAGGATGTGATGCAAGAGGTTATTGCTGGGGTGAAAATGTAGAGGAAGCAAAATCTAAGTACACTTTCTTCTCAGATAACATGAAAGCAAAAAATTATAGCAAAGAAACGCTAGATGCTTTCGATTACCTTTATACTAACGCTCCATATATCCACAAGAATCTTTATATCTACGGATTAAAATTATATAAATCTTTAGTTTCTTCGGAATCAAAGAAAAAGGATGCAGCGGACAAAGACCTTATCGTTAAGTATGAGGATATGGTTCTTAAATTATATGATGACAGAGGTAAATACTTCGGTTCAGCTGACAAATGGGAATCAGAAAAAGGTAAATACCTTTACAGATATTACAAAGATCGTCCTGACTTTAACGACAACCTTCCTACTTACTACGATTTCTACCACAAAATCGCAGAAAGAGATGGCGTTAAAACTGACGACTCTAACATGTCTGCATACGTTGCTATCGTAGCAAAATTACATGTTGCTTACAAAAAAGCTGTTCAAGGTTTCAACAAAGATCCTAAGACAAAAGCACAAAAATCAGCAATTCTTACTGCAAACTCTGTAATTGAAAATGCTGATGGAAAATATACAGATGCTCAAATCAAAGAATATACTGCTAAGAAAACTGCTGCTGAAAAAGAGTTAGTAAACTTAGAAGCAAACTTTGAAGCAAACGATCCAGAATTCAAAAAATACAAGTCTTACAACGAAGATTGGTTAATGGACGAGTATGATTTCATTTCTGAAATTGCTACTAAAAACGTAGAGATTGCTGAAGCAGCTAAAAAAGAAAAAGACGTAAAAGCATGGTCACGTATCCAAACAATGGCTGACAAGTACATTATGGGTATGTTGAACATTGACTGTGACTTCATCAACAACAAATTAGGTGCTAAATTCAAGGCTAACCCTGAGGATTTAGCAACTGCTAAGAAAATTGTTGGTTACTCTATCCGTAAGAAATGTATGGACGGTCCTTACTTCTTACAAGCTGCAGAGGTTGTTTACAATGCTGAGCCTACTCCAGCATATGCAAACTTAATCTCAGGTCAATACATCAAAAAAGGTGACACTGACAAAGCTATCGAGTGGAAAGAGAAAGCAATCGAATTATATTCTGAAGATCCAGCTAAACAAGCTGAAACTTCTATCGACCTTGCAAAACTTTACAACAAGAAAGGTTTAAAATCTCAAGCTCGCGCACAAGCTTATAAAGCTGTTGAGTACGATTCAAATATTGCTTCTGAAGCTTATACTTTCATTGGTGACTTGTATATGACTTCATTCAAACAATGTTTCGAGTCTTCTGAAGACAACGTACAAGAAAAAGGATGTTACTTAGCTGCGTACGATATGTACAAAAAAGCAGGTAACTCTTCTAAAATGGCTCAAGCTCAAAAGCAATTCCCTACTAAATCTGATGTATTTACATTAGCTGCAAAGGGTTATGCTGAAGGTAAAACAATCAACGTTGGATGTTGGATTGGCGGTACTACAACTATCCGTCTTCGTCCATAATTCAAAATTTGAATAGATCTAATAAGCCTCATACTACTTCAGTATGAGGCTTATTTCTTTTAATAACCTTTTATCTCTATTGAAAATGAAAAATTATTACATACTACCATTCCTTTTCATATTATTCTTTGGCTGTAACTCTTCCAATAAAGATGAGATTACTGTCACATGGAAAGTAGAATTAAACCACCCAACCGATAAAATAATCCATATTGTTGGTAATCAAGAATACCTTGGATATTGGAACCCTTCAGTGGTTACCATGAAAAAGGTGGATGAACTTCATTGGGAATTCACCCACAGTGTTGAAAAAGGTAAATTAATTGAATTTAAATATGCTTTAGGTGATTGGAAATTTCAAGCAGCTGATGGAAATGGTGTCGAAAAACAAAATGAAGAGTTTATTGCTCCTAAAAAGGACACTACGATAGTTACTCATATTCCACAATGGACAACAGGAGAAGAAAAAAAGATACAAGGACAAATTACTGGTCATGTCAAATACCATAAAAAATTTCATTATGATGGTCTAATCGACAGAGATATTATCGTTTGGCTCCCTCCTTCTTACAATACGAAAAAAGATAAAAGGTATCCGGTGCTTTACATGCATGATGGTCAAAATATCATCGACCCTAAAACAAGTTCATTTGGTGTAGACTGGCAGGTTGATGAAACTGTAGACAGTTTAATTCAAGCCAATCAACTTGAAGAAATCATTATCGTCGGCTCCTACTGTACACAAGATAGAACAGATGACTATGGCGATACTGAAAAAGGTAAATTATATCGTAAATCACTCGCTGTTGATCTTAAAAAGTTTATTGATGATAATTATAGAACTAAGACTGATAAGCAAAATACACTAGTAGCAGGATCGTCTATGGGAGGACTGGTCAGTTTTATGATTGCATGGGAATATCCAGATGTATTCAAAGGGGCCATTTGTATGTCACCAGCATTCAAATATGAAGAATTTGATTACATCAACTCCATCATCAAAGATCCTAAAAAAGACCTTGTTTTATATATTGATAACGGTGGAAAACAAGTTGATATCGTTCTTCAACCTGGAGTTGAGAAAATGGAAAAAGTTTTACTAAACAAAGGATATAAGCTCAATAAAGACTTGTTCGTAGTTGTTGATAAACAAGCCAGACATTCCGAAGGAGATTGGGCTAAACGCTTTCCGAAAGCAATAGAAATATTTTTTAAGAAACAATAAGTTTTATTTCAAACAATAAGCCCCTTAATTCTATTAATTTTGCAGAGTTAAGGGGCTTATTTTATTCCCTTATCTGTACCGCTTAAAATTCATATCATCAAAAAAGTATCAAATGAGAAAATATATATATTATATATTCACCATTATCTGCTTATATACTAGTTCACTACAAGCTCAAAATTACCGTTCAAATGAGAAACTATTAGCAGAAAAAGAAAGTAAGCTTAACGAGCTACAAGAGCATTTCAGTATTGATTCTCTTACACTAAACAGTATGATCTATGGACTCAATCGTCAAATAAAGACCATCGAACAAGAGAGAGATTCTGTACAAGATTACTTAGCCTCTATTGTTCCTAGCAACCATGTATTTGGAACAATCAAAAAAGATATAAGTATTAATAATAGAGAAGAAGAAAAGGATTATTTCTTTAACCAAGGAGATACCGTTCAACTCATTAATCACTCAAAACATACTTATACCTTGTTAGCAAGTAATGATCAGGCGCTTACAATTAATACAAAATACATCAAGCCTCTAGAAGGAAAAAAGAAGACCACTTCATTAATTGCTCAATATCAAATTAGAATGGAGGATTATCAAAAAATCATTGATGAAAACCCTTCTGCCGAATGGTATGAATTTGATATCAAAAGAGTTCAAAAAGAAAGAGATAATTATCAATTAGAATATGATCAACTGGTCAAAGAAATATCTATTTTAAAAGAAGAAATTAACCTTTTAAAGACTGAGATATCTAAAAAAACAACTTCTTAGACATTTTCTTAAAGGAGTTTTTGATCTATATAATGTATGAGTTGTCTAAATAAGTAGAATTATAAATCTCTTTTTAGACAACTCTTCATGAAACCCATTACTATTCTATTTTTATTCAGCTCGAGTATTCTATTCGCTCAAGAACAAAAGCAAGATTTTTTCAATTCTGTCAGCTTTAGCTGTCTCGCTATTACAGAAATTGCTGGTCAATGGCGTCCTTTTGATGACGAGGATGAAGACTGGTATAATATCCCATTAGAAGATAGAAAAGAAGAAGACATTCCCCATGCTTTCTTTTCTGGAGGATTCGATTTCCAATTAAATTATACGATTGATAAAGCCGCACTAATAGGTATAGGTTGGCAAAATCAATATTTTACTGGTCGCGATATGCTCGCGCCTATGAATACTTATTATCTACATTTCAGAACAGGAGATGATTTTG
The DNA here is from genome assembly GCF_012641475.1 of Flammeovirga agarivorans. Taxonomy (NCBI): domain Bacteria; kingdom Pseudomonadati; phylum Bacteroidota; class Cytophagia; order Cytophagales; family Flammeovirgaceae; genus Flammeovirga; species Flammeovirga agarivorans. The sequence goes on from NZ_JABAIL010000002.1 coordinate 1,035,900, forward strand.
ATAGTAAATACTGTTTATATGTAGAACTTGATTTAGGAGGCTGTTTTATGGACAAATACCTTGAGGGAATCATGTATAGAGCGACTTTTGGGATAGAATTGAATGAACTTAAACTTCTAAGACTAGTACCTACTGCAAATGTTTATATCGGACAGAGAGTATTAAGTAATATATCTAGTATTAAACATGCTGGAGGATTTTATAATATGATAGGTCTAAGTGCTGGTTTTAGATTCAATTAAAATCTCGAAATAAAAAAAACCTCAAACTCTTACGAGAATGAGGTTTTTTTGAGTATCAGCGAAGTTCTCACCTGTTAAGTATGGTGATGAACCGATTCTTCAATCATTGGGTGATTTTGAGGAATTAAACCGCCTTTGCTTAAACCTGTAAAGTACAAGTATAAGAAGATAGAAAGGAAGATTAAACCTGAACCGATCTCAGTAAGACCGAAACCACCGTTTTCCTTCAATGTACCTGGGATGATTAATAACGCATATTCTAAGAAGTGACCGAAAATTACTACTACAGCAACAATTTTCATTAATAAAGTCTTACGCTTAGAATCTCTTGTCATCAATACGAAGAATGGGAACAAGAAGTTAGTAATTAGGATAGTGAAGAATAAAGGAGAATATGTTGAGCTTCTCAAACGATCAATAAAGTAGATTGTTTCTTCTGGAATGTTCGCATAGTAAATCAATAAGAATTGAGAGAACCATAAGTACGACCAGAAAATTGAGAAACCAAACAAGAACTTACCTAAATCGTGTAAGTGATTCTCGTTTACATGTTTCAAGTATCCCATCTCTTGTAGAGTAACTACAAACAATGACATAAATGCCACAGCTGTAACTAACCAACCTGCAAGGATATACCATCCAAATAATGTTGAGTACCAGTGAGTATCAATAGACATGATCCAATCCCATGAAGTGATTGACTCTGAGATACCAAAGAAAATTAAGAAAGCAACTGAAATACGTTGAGCTTTTCTAAAGTACTTTGTAGTACCTGACATGTCTAAATCTTCTTGCTTAGTGATTTTGTTAAGAACAAAACCGAAGAACGTCCAAACAGAAACGAATAGAACCATTCTGAACAAGAAGAATTTAGTATTTAAGAAATCCGTCTTACCTGCAATGATCGCATCATAAGCAGGAGAATTAGGATCTGCAATACCATCGTGTGTCCAGTGGAAGATTGTATGAGAACCTACTAAAAAAGTAAGTAATAAAACAACACCACCTACAGGAATAAACTGACGGAAGTTCAACATCACTCTCATAATTAATGTTGGCCAACCTGAGTTAGCAACATATTGAAGAGCAAAGAAGAAAAATCCTAATAATGCTACACCTGTGAAGAATACACCACTCATCCAGACATCAACAATAATACGATCATACCAGTGGAATTCAGCGTGATGTCCACCGCCATGAGCGTCACCGTGAGCGTCACCTGAGTGAACCGAAGCCACCTCAGTTGCATGCTCTACTGCAGCATGATGATCATCATGACCACCGCCCATCATCAAGAAGATTGCACCCAACACAAACAGTACCACACCGATACCGCCGATGAGCAACACGTTCTTCTTCAGTTTTCCTTCAAAAGAAAACTGTTCTTGAATATTCTTAAGATCTACATCTACGTGTGCCATATCTCTAAATATAGTTTAGGATCGTTGGGACGACCTAGTTACCTTGAAGTTTTCTAACATATTTCACGACAGCCCAACGCTCTTGTGGGTTAAGCTGAGACTTGTGAGCCCACATACGTCCTTTACCGTGAGTAATTACAAAGAAAATATGCCCGTCAGTGGCTTTCTTGATAGACTTACCTTTCAAGTTAGCAACACCACCGTACACTTTTCCTACTTTACCTTTACCGTCACCGGCCTCACCGTGGCAAGGCATACAGTAAGCTGTGAAAAGGTGCTTACCTTGAGCTACTACCTCTGGAGTTGCCTCCAATGGGTTTTTCAAGTTTTCTGCTGCCCAATCTGCTTGATCTTTTGAGATATCCATATAATATAATAACTCTTGATCAGGAGTAGCTGCAGCCTCCTTAGTTACTGCTGTAAAGTTTTGACGTTTTACAGTACCAGCAACTGGATCTTTAACGTTGATTACTTTTTTCTCACCTTTTGAGAAGTAATCATTATAAGGGTTTGAGTTGATGAAGTCTGGATAGTAGAACTCTTCCAAAACGCCACCCGCGATTCCCTCATACGTGAACTGAGAAAGCGGCTCGTAAGGTACAGAATGGTACATTTGAGGAGCATATTCAAGACCAGTAAAATTACCGTCACCTTGAATCTTACATCCTGTCATCGCCAATGCTGCTGCACCAATTGCTATCGCTTTCATTACAACTTTATTGCGTCGCATGTTTGCGTAATTTAATTCGTGAACAATTATCCTTTTAACTCTCTTGCAGAATCGGTAACTCCTTTAGTAAACAAGTCAACAACATACTCAAGGAAAGAGGCTTTCTTTTCTTTTTCAGTGAAGCTTTTGTTGTTTACTTCTTCAGCACCTACTTCTTGCAACAACGCTTTCAATTCATCTTCTGATAAAGAATTAGTAGCTAAGTCAATAGCCATAATATGTTTATCATCAGATTGACGACGGTCAAAAATTTGAGGAACCTTGTGAGGTTTCAAATCTTGAGATACGAAGAACGAACCCGCCATACCAAAAGCTGAGAATAATACTGTTAATTCGAATGTGATTGGCACAAAGTCAGGAATTGCGATAAATCCTTTACCACCGATAATCATTGGCCAATCAAAGCCCATGATCCAAGATTGTAATAAGATAGCACAAGTTGTACCTAGAGCACCGAATCCGAAAGCAGCTCTTGGCATCCAAGAACGCTTATATCCTAAAGCATCTTCTAAGAAGTGAACTGGATATGGAGTGAATACCTCATAGATTTTCACACCTTTCTTTCTTAAAGCTTTTACCGCTTTAACAAGTACATCTTGATCACCAAAAACGCCTACTAAATAATTTGTGTTTTTTTCCATCTCAAAATGCTTTTTATAGATCAACTGGAACTCTATCTGCCTCAGGAACTACTTCGTTAGAAATAGTACGACGAGACTTGTACACCTTAGAATCAGAATCTTTCAATACTGATTTTACCTCTGCCATGTTTACTACTGGGAAGTACTTCGCAAATGCTAAGAACAATGTAAAGAACAATCCAAAAGTAAATACATAACACATCACATCATAAATCGTTGGATGGAAGTATAACCATGATGATGGTAAGTAATCACGGTGTAGTGAAGTTACGATAATTACGAAACGTTCGAACCACATACCGATGTTTACTACGATAGAAATAAAGAAGATAAATGGAATATTAGTCCTTAATTTCTTCACATAGAATACTTGAGGAGAGATTACGTTACATGCCATCATTGACCAGTATGCCCACCAGTATTGGCCAGTCATACGGTTTACGAATGCATATTGTTCGTATTCTACACCTGAGTACCAAGCGATAACGAATTCTGTAATATAAGCGATACCTACAACAGAACCAGTAATTGTTACTACTAGTGACATCATTTCGATGTGCTCCATTGTGATATAGTCTTCCAACTTGTACAACTTACGAGTTACTAACATTAGTGTTAGTACCATGGCGAAACCTGAGAAGATCGCACCTGCTACGAAGTAAGGAGGGAAGATTGTTGTATGCCATCCTGGAATTACTGACGTTGCAAAGTCCATTGATACAATTGTGTGTACTGAAAGTACTAGAGGTGTTGATAAACCTGCTAAGATCAATGAAACTGCTTCATAGTGCATCCATGTTTTCGCTGAACCATTAAAGCCCATTGAAAGCATACCGTAGATCAGACGAGGAACTGGCTTAATAGCACGGTCACGGATAGTTGCAAAGTCAGGAACTAAACCAATGAACCAGAATACTAATGAAACCGAGAAATACGTCGAGATCGCAAATACGTCCCAAAGTAAAGGGGAGTTAAAGTTCACCCAAAGAGAACCGTAAGTGTTTGGCAATGGTAATGCCCAAATACCACCAATCCAAGGACGACCCATGTGTACTACTGGCCAGATAGCGGCACAGATTACGGCAAAGATTGTCATTGCTTCTGCAGCACGGTTAATTGATGTTCTCCATTTTTGACGGAATAACAACAATACCGCTGAGATTAGTGTACCTGCGTGACCGATACCTACCCACCATACGAAGTTAGTGATATCCCACGCCCATTGAACTGTCTTGTTAAGACCCCAGCGACCAATACCTGACCACAACAAGTCACCTAAATAGTAACCTCCTGCGAGTAAAAGAACAAGCGATAAGCCCATTCCAGCAAACCATCCCATAGATGGGTTACCTTCTACTGGTCGACAGACATCTTCTGTTATGTCCTTGTATGTTTTACCACCAGTTACCAGTGGTTCACGGACTTTCGATACAATCTGCATTTTATCTTATGTAGAGTATGAATACTAAACTTAATTTGCGAGACCCTCGAGATTAACTCGAAGGTTTCTATGAGTGCTTGGCGTCTTTGTTTCTTACCTTAGCTAGGTAGTAAACGTTAGGACGTGTATTGATTTCATCTAATACATTGTATGCACGCTCTTTCAATTCACCCTCTAATAGTTGGCGAACTCCAGATTCTGGGTTATTCAAGTCACCAAACTTGATTGCACCAGTCGCACATGCAGAAGCACAAGCTGTTGAAACGTCAGAGTCAACCAATGGACGGCCTTCTCTCTTAGCATTCAACTTACCTGCTTGAGTTCTTTGAACACACATAGAACATTTTTCCATCACACCACGAGAACGAACAGTAACGTCTGGATTTAATACCATCTTACCTAAATCGTTATTCATGTGATAGTCAAACTCCTCATTGTTATGGTATTTGAACCAGTTGAAACGACGTACTTTGTAAGGACAGTTGTTCGCACAGTATTTAGTACCGATACATCTGTTGTAAGTCATTTGGTTCAATCCTTCAGAAGAGTGAGTAGTTGCAGCTACTGGACATACAGTCTCACAAGGAGCGTTGTTACAGTGCTGACACATCATTGGTTGGAATACTACTTCTGGGTTACGTGCAGCACGCTCCATTTTAGCATAATCCGTTAATGATGCATTTTCTTCCTCAGTAAATTCTTCTTCTGGACGTTGGCTGTAGTAACGGTCAAGACGTAACCAGTGCATCTCACGACGGTTGATTACTTCTTCTTTACCTACGATTGGCACATTGTTTTCAATATGACAAGCAGTTACACATGCCGAACAACCATCACATGAGTTCAAGTCAATTGCTAATCCCCAGTGGTGATTAGGGTATTCATGAACATCAGCTTCGATTCCTGTTACAGAGTTCCACAATAATGCAGTACCTGGCTTTTGTTCTTTCGGTCTGTGATCATCCTTCTTGTAACCGTCATTATTAATATCCCAAGCTGAGATATCTGTAGGTTTTTCTTTTCCATTATAAGTAGAAATCATTACCTCATGACGAGAAGCAGCAGGGTTCTTCACATATTCTGCTAAAGTAGTTTCTTGGATGATTGACTCACGGCTCATGATAGTTTCATGAGTTTGAGTTTGAGCTACTTGCTCAGTTTCACCAGTTGCTACAACAGAAACACCTGAAGTAATAGCATAAGTAGTAAGACCTTTTGCTGATAATAATGACATTGCATTGAAACCAGCAGCCTCAGCAGCTACTTTACCTACTTTTTCTTGACCATAACCTAAAGCTACAGCAACTACACCAGATGCAAGACCTGGCTGCATAATTACTGGTAGTTTAAACTTACCAGCTTTTGTAGTAACCTCAACAACTTTCTTCTGAGTTTCAAACTCTTGATGAGCTTCTAACTTTTTAGCATCCTCAGGAGAGATTGCTACGAAGTTACCCCAAGTCACTTTTGTGATTGGATCAGGAGTTTCTTGAATATAAGGGTTGTTAGCCATTGCACCATGCCCCATTACTGAAGCAGAGTAAGCTACAAATTCCCAATCAGAAGAAGTTTTAAATTTAGCAGCTACTTTGTTACCTGCTGAAGCAGCATCGAATGAAGCAGAATAATCTACATCACTTGAGCCCGCATCATGAACAGATTTATAGCTACCTGTATTTTCTGTTTCGAAAATACCATTGTGTAATGATCTCACCCAGAATGACTGTGCATTTCCTTCGCTAGACTGAAGTGCAAAAATGTCTTTTTTCCAGAATGATTTCACTAACTCATCATACTCTTCTTCAGAACCCATCCAAGTTAAGAATGAATCTTGAGCTTGACGAGTATTAAAGATTTTGTTGATTGTAGGTTGTGCTACACTGAAATATCCTCTCTTAAATTCTGCATCATTCCATGCTTCCAAGAAGTGAGTATCAGGTGCATTGAACGTACAAAGAGCAGCTGTTGTATCTAAACGATCATTTGTCGCTACAGAAAGCTTAGCTTTCTTAATACCTGCTGCAATTTCTTTACCTCTAGCGTAATCATAAACAGGGTTACAGTTATAGAATACAACTGCACCATATTTACCAGCTTTCAATGAATCAACAAATTTGTTCATTTGAACATCTGATCCTTGACGAGTGTAAAGAGGAGTATTTAAATCGATAGTCTTACCGTAGTTCGATAACATTTGGTTGATACCGTTCACTAAAAGTTGAACATTGATATCATTGATACCTGAAACTACTAAAGACTTACCTTTTGCTTTCAACAATGCCTTAGCAGCACGTGAAATATTAGCGTCTTTGATTGTACCTTTTACAGTAGCGTTACCTGTAGCCTTTGCAACTGCGTTGTAAAGAGCTGCTACTGCTAATCCTTCTTGCGAAGGTTTTAAAGGTGAACGGTAATCTGCTGCAGCACCAGTTAATGTCAACATTGTTTCAAAAGAGAACAATTGAGACATTTTCTTCTTGTTTGGTCCTACTTTACGTGTTGCAGAAAAGTCTGTAGAGAAAATACCAGGTGCTACCCAGTTTCCTAAGAAGTCAGCATTAAAACTAACTACTACATCTGCTTTTCCGAATGCATAAGAAGGAACAGCTGCTTTACCGAACTGTTGTTTATTCGCTTCAATAATTGCAGAGTTGTTGTCTTGGTCGTATGTTACTACTTCCGCATTAAACTTATCTGCAAATTGATTTAAAACTTTCTTAGTTGATGGTGATACGATAGAGTTTGAAACTACCGCTACCTTACCAGCTGCATTTAAACCTTTGATGATTTCCGCATCAGCCTTTTTCCAAGTAGTTTTTACACCACCCTTAGAAGGATCTTTTGCTCTAGACTCATCATAAAGTCCCATAATAGATGCATTCGCACGAGCAGTAATAGCTCCGTTTGAATACTTAGAGAATGTGTTACCTTCAATAAAGATAGGACGACCTTCTCTAGTCTTAACTACTACAGGCATTGCATCAGAACCGTTGAAGAAAGTTGAAGCATAATAGTTTGCTACACCTGGATCAACGTTTTCTGGCTTATTTAGGTAAGGAATAGCCTTCTTAACTGGAGCCTCACAAGCTGCTAAAGAAACCGCAGCTACAGAGAATCCCATTACTTTTAAGAAGTCTCGTCTGTTGCTTTTGAATTCCCCTTCCGAGTTATCTCCGTAAGCATCTTTAATAGGAAGGTGCTCTGGGAATTCTTTGTCAGCATATTTTACAAATTCAGGGTTGTTGGTTAGTTGCTCAACACCCTTCCAATATTCTTTCTTTGCCATTTCTCTGTTGTAGAAAATCTGTTGAAAGCTTAGTGAACAAAAGGTCCAAAAAGCGACAAATTAGTAGTGACATTTAGCACACTCTAAACCACCAATGTCTTTTACTTTCATTGGTTCTTTAGAAGTAGCATCGTGCATTTCTACCATCTTGTCATAATACGCATTACCTTTTGCGTTTACATCTGTCTTACGGTGACAGTCGATACACCAACCCATTGTTAATAATGAATGTTGTTGTACTACTTCCATCTTCTCGATTTCACCGTGACAAGTTTGACACTCGACACCACCAACTTTTACGTGTTGAGAGTGGTTGAAATACGCTAAATCTGGCAAGTTGTGAACACGTACCCATTGGATAGGCTCGTCATTCTCAATCGCTGCATAGATTTTTTGGATCTCAGGCGAGTTTTGACGGATACTGTTGTGACAGTTCATACAGATGTTCGCTGAAGGGATGTTCGCGTTTTTAGATTTTTCTACACCTGTGTGACAGTACTTACAATCAATCTCGTAATAACCTGCGTGAAGCTTGTGTGAGAATTTGATTGGTTGATCTGGAGCATATCCTTGTTGTACACCGATAGCGAATAAAGCATCAATAGTTACTTTAGCTACTACCATTACGAATACAAAAGAAGATAGTCCGATGAAAATTTGGCTTTTGAAGATAGCTGCTAAGCTAAACTTCTCATTGATGTATGCCTCATCTTCTGGATCAAGACCTTTTTGTTGTCTTAAGTATTGAGTTAAAACGTTAGCTAAAACTACTAATACAATTAAGACTACACCTAGTAAAACTAGTAAACCGATAATCACTCCAACTAATAAGTTAGAAGAAACTACCATACCTTGAGGAGCTGCTGCTGCCTCACCTGTAGCGTCTGCTGCTGCAGCTGCCGGTTTAGCTGGACCTTTTATCGTCGCATCTTTAACATATGCTAAAACCTGTAAGATCTCTTCATCTGAAAGATCTTGGTTAGGCATAATAGTAGGTTTGAACTGATCGTATAATGCTACTGCGTAAGCATCACCACTTTCAATTGTTTTACCTGGATGTTTGATAAAGTTAGTCAGCCACTTGACATCACGACGCTCATAAACATTCTTCAGCGCCGGCCCGACGCCCTTTTCGTGTACTTGGTGACAGGAAGAACAGTTTCCATCGAAAAGTTCCATCCCGGCCGAGATTGCTGCTTCATCAGTAGGAATGCCATCACCCTGTCCAAACACTGATGTGCTTGCCAAGAGTAATCCGCATACTACTGCCAATATAGAACGCAACCTTAATACACTTCTGCCGATACTCATACCATTGAAGTTTTTATACAAAAAATTAGATGAAATATGCAATTGTACATTCGAGTGCAAAACTAATACGGGTACAACTTATTTCAAACTTGTAAACAAATTGGCATTTAATGATAAAAACACAAATATTAACCGCTAATCATTTTCATTTCAGCAACTTACGAGTAAAATAGTGCAATATTTTCTTGTTTAGAATAATTCCAAATTACAAAATTTAATGACATTTGACATCTTTTTACTAATAATCAATATCAGTAAAATGTGTCAACACTCTTAAATTTTGCTAACAAGCTTAAATACTCGGTTGAACAAATATTCAAGTTAATAGATTAAAAACAGGGTATATTGAAAATAACAACGGGTTGATATCGCTAATCAAAGGAATTTGGAAGCAAGAAATGAACACACTATAAACTAAATATACTACTCTAATAAGTTATCAATATCTTAAAATAATACTTCCATTTTTTTTAAAAGTGAACTAAGTTTCAACTTAGAAAATCCTCACTGAATCAACTTATGTTTTGCACTTTAAAATGTGTAACGGGAAAGAAATTAGTGCAAATAAAAAAGGCCCGAACTATTTCTAGATCGGGCCTTTGTAGAGGTGCCAGGCGGATTCGAACCGCCGTACGCGGTTTTGCAGACCGATGCCTAGCCACTCGGCCATGGCACCCTTTACCTTGTAAGACGATGCAAAAGTAATACATCAATTTTAATCTCCCAAACGAATATTCAAAAAAAAGAGTAAATAAAATTTAAGTTTCTGTATACCAAAACAGTAATTTCGTATATAAATTGATTTTATTGTTATTCGGGGATATAATTCATATTTAGAACTAAATTATAATATCTATTTTTGCCCAACTATATATTTAAACACATATGAAATTGGAGAAAAAAGCAAAAGAATCATTTGTAACAAGTGCCGAAATGGTACTTCCTAACGACACGAACCCTTTAAATAATCTAATGGGTGGTAGATTATTACATTTAATGGATGTGGTCGCAGCTATTTCTGCTCAGAAACATTCCAATAGAATTGTCGTAACTGCTTCAGTAGATAATGTTTCTTTTAAACATTCTCCTGCACTAGGCGATACAGTTACTCTAGAAGCTCATGTAACAAGAGCATTTAACTCATCTATGGAAGTCTTTATTAGGGTCTGGAGCGAAAATATTCCGAATGGGACCAAGGTAGAAACAAACAACGCATTTTTCACATTTGTGGCTGTAGATCAATCTGGAAGACCGATCACAGTACCAAAGCTTATACCTGAAACAAAGGAAGAAAAAAGACTCTATGAGGGGGCTTTACAGAGAAGAGAAGTTAGGTTGATGATGGCTGGTAGGATCAAAGCAAAAGATGCCACATCATTACATTCAATATTTGAAGATTACAAGAATGGAGCGGAATAGAAAAGCTATTCTTCACCATTAATCTTATATATAAAAAGGTCACCTTTTACAAGGTGACCTTTTTAATTTCATCTAATTTATAATTTTGCTTATAAAGCTGAGAATTGACGTAAGAATCTAAGATCATTCTCAGTAAATAACCTTAAATCATTGATTCTGTATTTCAACATCGTCATACGTTCAATACCCATACCGAAAGCAAAACCTGTATATTCTTCAGGATCAATACCCGAAGCTTTTAATACGTTTGGATCTACCATTCCGCATCCTCCAATTTCTACCCATCCAGTATACTTACAGATGTTACATCCTTTACCACTACAAACAGTACAGCTCACATCAAGTTCGGCTGATGGCTCTGTGAATGGGAAGTATGATGGTCTTAATCTAATTTTAGTATTAGGACCGAAGAATTCTTTTGCGAAATAATATAAAGTATCTTTTAAATCTTTGAAAGATACATTCTTATCAATATATAAACCTTCTACTTGGTGGAAGATACAGTGTGCTCTAGCTGAAATAGTTTCATTTCTGTATACTCTACCAGGAGATAAAGTTCTAATTGGAGGCTTTTGATTTTCCATCACACGTACTTGCACTGAAGAAGTGTGAGTACGAAGAGCAATATCAGGATCTTTCTCGATAAAGAAAGTATCTTGCATTTCTCTAGCAGGGTGATTTGGAGGAAAATTTAAAGCAGAGAAGTTGTGCCAATCGTCTTCGATTTCTGGACCTTCAGAGATATTGAAGCCAACACGCTCGAAGATTCTTGAAATTTCCTCACGAACTTTTGTAATTGGGTGAACAGAACCCATTTCGTTAGGAATATTTGGCAACGTTAAATCACTGTGCTCAATATCTGAAGCTTGTAAAGACTCTAAAGTATCTTGAAGCTCATTAAATTTATCTTGAGCAGCGTTTTTTAAAGCATTCACTGTTTGTCCAAAAGTCTTTCTTTCTTCTGGAGCGATTTCTTTCATTTTTGAAAAAAGATCAGCGATAATACCTTTTCTACCAACAACACCTACACGGAATTCTTCCAGCTCTTCTTTAGTTGCAGCTGTAGCCTTCTCTATTTGTTCTTCAATTTTTTTTATCTGCTCAAGCATAATTTCCAATTATATATTGAGAGTGGTCAAACCACACAAAATTCAATTTATTAGTAAGTAAGATATAATACCATCCCACTTCAACTCGCAAATTTAAAAACTTTCTTATGGTATAACACGAGTTAGGTCATAAAAACCTATTTATGTTCAACTTTTTTATGAATCTTTTCTTATAAAAAAGAAAAAACGCTCCTTACCAAGCGGTAATGAAGCGTTTTTTATATTCAAAGGGAATCGAATCCCGATAAATCACTTTAACTAGCAGTTGCAGTTTCCGTCCTCACACTCAGCGTCGTCACAAACTTCAACTAATTCGATATCGAAGTTTAAGTCTTTACCCGCCATTGGAGAGTTAGCATCAACTTTGATGATTTCTTCAGTCAATTCAACAACAGTTGCTGGAATTGGACCTTGAGGGCTTTGTAAACCAATTTGATCACCTACGTTAGGGTTCATATCTGCAGGGATGTCGCTACGCTTGAACTCGATGATTAAATCTTCACGAGCAGGACCGTAAGCTTCGTCACATGGGATATTTACTGACTTCTTGTCACCAACTTTCATACCTTCTACAGCTGCGTCAAATCCTTTGATCATTTGACCTGCACCTACAGTGAAAGCGATTGGTTCATTTCTGTCATAAGATGAATCAAATTTATCACCATTGTTTAAAGTACCTAAGTAATGTACTTTAACTTTTTTTCCCTTTTCAGCTACTGACATTTGTCTATACTTTAGAATGTTAAGAGCGAACACCCGCTCTAAAATCGTGTGCAAAAATACAAAGATGTCAAAGGTTTACAATAGTTGATTAATAGTTATTTAAAAGTATAATGAAAAATTATCCCTTCAGCACTAGTAATCAATCAATTAACTACTTTTTCTTTTTAAAAAGTACTACTAAACCATCCGTATAACTGAAACCCCAGCCACCTGAACCTACGTTCGATGAACTTGCTGAAGATATTGGCGTTACACTTACAAGTTTATAACCTTTTGCAGCATATTTGTTCACACATTCTTCTAATAAAGTAGCCGTACCGTCTCCGCTTACTTTCACTGATCTTAGACGATCAGAAGTAGTACGTCTAGATTCTTTCTTTGTTTTTAAGTATACCGTTTTGTACATAAGATTTGATAGTTTACTGTGATGTTGTAACACGTTCGCATACTACTAAAATTTTCTCGTTGTTTAGTATTGTTGTAGCGAAAATATAGGTATCTCCCCCATCTTTTAATTTCAGTTTTGCTTTTAACTGATCTACTGTTTGAGGAAAATTACGCACAGATAAATTTGCCTTAGCGTTAGGGATTTCTTTCTTCACCGCTTTTTTCTGTACAGGCACTGTTTTATTGATTAAAAACCTTCGTCCAGGAAAGTTTTCTAAAAGAGTATCCGATGTATAGAGGTGTGTGTTTAGGTGTAATTTTTTCAAGCCAAATTGACTTGCGATTACTTTAAAGCCACCACCTTTCATGACAGAAGCATTTGGTTCGTATAAATATTGTTGCAATTCACTTGCCAATTCTACTTCTAAGTACTCTTCATCCTCATGAATAAACGAAAAAGTAACAGTTTCTTCCTTTCCCTTTAAATCGACACAATGAATATTGGTTTTATCCAACTGATTTTGAAAATCGACCAAGAACAAAACTTCTTTACATTCTCCATCTACTGCCACTACCCAAACATCCGTTACTTTCTCTAATTGACGTAAAGTGTGTTTTATATCAATCATTGGAGATAACTTGATCAATAAAGTCGCTGACTTTTGTTGAAAGAGGTCAATGTGTTCTAAAACATTTGGCTCACATTCATCAATGCGAACAAGTTTTCTATTCTCCTTATCTCTTCTTGCCGGATCTATATAAATAGCATCTAACTCAACATCACTTTCTGCTAACCACTGCAAACTATCACCACTGATCACAGTAATGTTTTCTCGTCCTAAGACGTTAAAGTTCCTTTGTGTTACTTCTGATAAATCCTCTTGTCTTTCAGCATATATCACTTGATCAAAAGAATATGAAAAGGCCCAATCATCTACACCCATTCCACCTGTGAGATCGATAAGTGTTTTTCCTTTGATTAAGCTTGCTTTATGCCTTGCTGCTCTTTCTGATGAACTCTGTTCCAAAGGTACCTTTGCAGGATATTCTATATCAATGTTGTTATACCAAGCCGGAAGTTTCTTCTTGGCTTTTTGTCTTGATACTATTTGATGTGCAGCTACCTTGCTATCTACATCAATTAGTTTCTGAGACATCAATACCACATCCGTTGGATTGGCTTTTTCATTGTTTAAAATAAATTCTTTGGTTGCTTTGTTTATCATTGATTATAAAAAATAAATATACATCTGATGATCAGTGTAAATTTTCATCAGATGTATATAAGTTTCTAAAATTCAGTTGAGCCGTATCTCTTCGGTGTTGTTTCATTATTCAACACTCTATTACCATTCAGAGCTAATGCCCACATTTCATCTTCCCCAGGGAAAATTTCAACATCAGCAATATGAGCTACTTTTTCTGTAATCTTATCTGTCAACCATTTCCCGTAGGCCATTCCCCCTGTTATAAGAATTGCATCTACTTTATTTTCTAATGGGACAGTCATACTACATATCTCTTTTGCTACTTGGTAGATCAAGGCTTCCATTACCGCTAACTCTTCCTCTTCACCTACTTTCGCTTTATCCTCTATTTCTTTTGCATCGTTAGTACCTAAATAGGCGGTCATTCCCCCTTTACCTACTAACATGCTAATCATTTCTTCCTGAGTATATGCACCACTAAATGCAGCTCTAATTACATCTCCTACAGGCAAAGAACCTGACCTTTCTGGTGAAAATGGCCCTGAACCATCTAATGCCTGATTAACATCTACCACTTTACCTAAAAGGTGTGCACCTACAGAAATACCTCCACCTAAATGAACAACAATTAATCTTAATTCATCATAAGATTTGTTGATCTTTTTCGCATATGATCTAGCTACAGCTTTTTGATTTAATGCATGAAAAACAGACACTTTTGGAAACTTAGGATGTCCAGATATACGAGCAACATCTGATAATTCATCTACGACTACTGGATCTGCGATACATGCCTGTACATTTCCTTCTTGTGCGATATCAAATGCTATTTTAGCCGCCCAATTGCTAGCATGCTTTCTTGGTGTTTCCTTTAAATCGTGAAGTAGATCTTCATCTACTAGATACACCCCAGATTCAATAGGTTTTGATAGGCCACCTCTCGCCATCACAATATCTAAATCAGAAAGAGCAACAGACTTTTCCTTTAAAAATTCAATCACTTTTTGCTTTCTGAAATTTAGTTGTTCATCTTCTTCCTGAAACTTGTTCAGTTCTTCAGTAGAATGTCGTAATGTTTGAGTGTAAAGCTCATTTTCACCATCATAGACCGCCACTTTTGTTGAAGTGGATCCAGGATTGATGACTAATATTTTATGACTCATAATTAAAACTCAATAGATGCAGCTGCCAAACGGATAGAATTCAATTTAGTTTCCATTGAATCAGCTCTTGATGTTAAGACAATCGGTGCTTTTGCTCCTAAAATTATCGACGCCACTTTTGCACTTGCAAAGAAGACAAAAGCCTTGTATAAAACATTTCCGGCTTCGATATCTGGAACAAGTAAAAGATCGGCATTCCCTGCCACAGCTCCTTTAATTCCTTTATGAGATGACGATTCCTGACTAATTGCATTATCAAAAGCTAATGGGCCATCAATTTCACAATTTCTGATTTGCCCTCTATTGGCCATAATAGTAAGAAGCGCAGCATCTAAAGTGGCTGGCATTTTTTCGTTAACCATTTCCACTGCTGCTAAAGCTGCGACTTTAGGTTTTTTGATACCAATTTTACGAAGGAAACCGATCGCATTATTCAAGATACCAATTTTTGTATCCAAATCTGGAGCAATGTTCATTGCCACATCTGTTAAAGCTAATGGCTTATGGTAAGCTGGAAGATCAAAAAGAGCTAAATGAGAGATTACTCTACTTTTCTTAAGTCCCCATTCTTTGTTTAAAACACCCCTCATTAATTCTGCTGTAGAAATATGACCTTTCATTAAAAAGTCAGCCTTACCGTCATGAATTAATGAAACTGCTGCTTTCACCATTTCCTTGTAATCGACTCTATGGATGATTTGAACATCGTTTCCGAACTCAAATCCGAGTTCTTCACATAAAGTTTTGATATCATCTTTATTACCGACAAGAACTGGCTCAATGATATTTTCCTTGTATGCCTTATATACAGCTTCCAAGGCATTATCATCTGCTGCTGCACAAAGAACAAGTCTTCTTTTTGTAGTTTGATTATTGAGAATTTCTACAAGTTCAGAAATGCTTTTCAACATAATATTTAATGGTTAGTAAAATGGTTTTATGCTTATATGTTTGAGCGAAAGTGCTCTATGGTTTCTATATTATAATGGGATAATCTCTAGGATAGAAAATGATTTTTCAAATTCCATCACTTTCACATGAACTTTTTGACCTACTGAGGCGCCAAGTTCACCTTTAAATCGGGCTGATATCTTAGTGCCTACTTTCGGATATCTGGTAACACCTGGACCACAACCATCTAAAGACTGAACTCCGATGATGACACCATTTCCTTCAACAGTCAGTAATTCTCCATAAAAAACACATGTTCCCGGAGATACCCTTAATCCCTTGTTGTTTCCTGTTACTTGATCTGCATCGCTTCCTCCTACGATTTGTACTTGGGATGCAGACCTACAACTTATCATCATGATAAGTACAACAAAAAATAACCATTTAAGTCTATTTCTCATATTTTTCATATTTGCCACGAAGATAAGTAAGAAAAATATGGAATTGATACATTTATTATGTTGAATACTATTTGCAGTAAAGGAAGTCTTCTTTTTCATAAAAAATAACTTCCTTCCATTACATTCCTCTACTCCTTCACAATTTTTATATGCTCTTGATTTTCTCCATCATGAATTAATAAAATATATGTTCCTTGGTATAGATGACTAAGGTCTAACTCAGCAAACATAGTGGATATATCTAGTTGAAATACCTTACGTCCATCATTTGCAAAAACATCTACAGACGCTCCTTGGCTCCATGAATCTTTCAAAATCAAATTAAAATAACCTGAACTTGGATTGGGATAGATCTTAGAACTTCCAATCACCATCGATTCGTCGTTGGCTAAAATTGCTTCTTTAGTGAAATTATATTCTGATAAGGCTGATTCTCCTTTAGCATTATATGAAGCGATATAGTAAGTATAGTCCCCAATAAGGAGCTCTTCTTCATCATGGAAACTTCTTACATTTTCAGTTACTGAACCGATCCACAATGTATCTTGACCATCTTCCTGTTTTCTATACAATTTAAATCCATGCTCATTATTTACATCATCTGCCCAAACAAGACGTACATACGTATTTGCATCAATTGCTTTAAAACCTGATGGTGGTGTTAATACCAAATCTTCGTCTGTACGCATACTAAAAATTGTTTCAACTTGTGGAGCATATCCTCTTGAATTATAAGCAGTAAGAAGGTATCTATACTCATCATCCCTATCAGCAGAAATATCCAAGTAACTTTCAGCATTTGGATTTAGGTTGGCTATTTTCTTGGCAGTACCTCCAGATAAATTGGCCCTGTATAAATTATATCCCATTTCATTTTCAGCCATATCTTTCCAAGTGAGCATCACTCCATTTTCATCTTCGGTAACCGTGAAATTTGCTGGCATTGATGGTAAAGTTGCATCAATATTGGTCATGATAGATGTTGACACTGCTGAACTTGGCATTGCTCCATTAAATTCAATAATATAATAGATATAGGTCATATTCGGAGCAGCAGTATTGTCTATAGCTGTAACTTGGGAAGCCTCCAACTGAACGATAAAAGTTGAGTCTGAACTACCCTGAATCTTTCTGAAGATTTTATACGTATCTCCATCTTTTTGATCATCGATCCAACTTAGTGTTATCTTGCCATCAGTATTTTCAACTGCATTAAATGAATGTAACCCCTGTGGCACATTATCCGATGTTGAAATCGTAAACGTATTTGATGAAACCTCTGCCCCATTAAATAGTGCTACGACTTTATAGGTATACACTGAATTTTCTTGGGTGGCATAATCTACAAAACTAACTTCTGAAGCAGGTAATGATTTTAATTTCATAAAACTACCATCTCTGTGCTTTCTGTAAACACGGTATTCTTCTTCTCTTTGAGAATTATCTTTCCATTTTAGATAATTAGCATTGTTTTTTCGCATCACAGTAAAATCAGTTGGTGCGAAAATCGGCAACTCAACAGTGATAGTATCCGAAGTCTCTTCTCCTATTTCATTAAAGCTTCTAACTTTATAATCATAGATTTCACCTTCTTCAATTTGGCGGTCAGTAAATTGTGTAGTATTGTAAGGCAATCCAGCAATTTCTTCAAATTCGACCTCGTTTACACCTTTTCTAAGAACTGTAAATCCCAATTCATTGATGATAACATCATCCCAAAGTAAACGAACACTATCTGCACTTTTTGAAGCAATCAGGTTCTTCGGAGCTAGTGGACCTGAGCTTCCTCCCATTGTATACACAAATAACTGACTCAGACTTTTTAAACCTCCATTATTTGTTCCGTTAATAGCACTCAGTCTGAAGTAATAAGTAATATTGGGAAGTAAATCCGTTAACGTAATATTCTCAGTATTTACATTCGTCGTAAAACTAAATGGAAATGTTTTTCCCTCATCAATGGAGTATTCGATGAGAAAACCTGTTTCTAAAGCGGAATTATCTTTCCAAGAAATAAATAATGATGATGGAGAAATTTCTTCATAATAGATATTTCCAGGTGTTTCCAACAATGAGTAACTAGAAGTATAATTATAACTTGATACTCCCGCACCATTAAATGCTGCAACTCTTATGTAATATTGCATCGCGCCATATGGTAAATTATCTATTACATATGAAGTTGCATTTCTGTTGGCTCTTTCTAATGGGACAAAACCTTTATTAGGGTGTAGTGAATATTCAATAATAAAACCATCTTCATCATTACTTTCGTCTTTCCATTCTACTTCAATTCTATTTAATGAGAAAGAAGATTTCAATTCCGTTACTTGATTTGGAATTCGGTTTATTCTTGCTGATACAATTGGCGATGTGTTTGAAACACCACTGGCATTAAACGCCTTTACTTGATAGTAATAAGTAGCTCCTTCATTCTTTTGTGATAGATCTTCCCAAGTATTGCTTGTTGGATCTACAGTACTTACTTTTTCAAAACCATTATCTGGTGAGAATGATCTATAAACATTATACCCAGAAACCTCTGATATATGCTCCCAAGATAAATCAACAACATCATTATCTCTAGCTACAGCATTGAGGATAGAAATAGCTAATGGTTTTTCTCCATTTTCAGATGTTCCAAAAATATCAAAAGCTAAATCTGTATTTGCATACGATATTTCTGCACTTGAAGTCCATTGGATATAATCTCTTCTGTATAAATCTGCAGGGTCTATAATATGAAAAGGACTGCCTTTTGTAGATGCTCCATTATACCCTTTCCAATACCAGCTTCCATCTTTAGCATAAGACATTACGGCTGCGACCGTAATCCAATATTTCCCTGAAGGCAATACAATTGGCGTATCAAGCATATGTAATATATCACTACCTGTCTTTTGAGTAATCGTAACATCATCTGAAGAGTAGATGGCATTACTTGATGGTTTTCCATTATCATCTTCCCAAATAAATACTCTTACTATAGTTTCATTATCGTTTGAACTATGGCCATAGGCTTTCACTCCCGTTACTTCCCATTCTGTATTTTCTGGTACTATAAAATCATCTGCACTATAAATGGGAGCTTCAAAATCTGTAAAAAATTGAGATCTATAGGTTGATCCTTGATCCAAAGATTGTCTCACCAAAGTGGCTGTAATAGAACTTACAGTTATATCAATATACATCACAGTGGATAAGCTGTTTGCAGATGCTGTTAATGTAATTTCTGCTTCTCCTACATTATTTTTTGATGGAATTATTTCTAAATATTCACCATTGATTTGAGCTGTAGCAACCTGATCATTAGATGATGATACTTGATAAGTAATTTTATCAGCATTAGGATCTTCAAATAAATCACTCAATAAAAAAGATTCTTTAATATCACCTACAGTATATTCTCTTTTACTAATTTGATTCTTCACTGATGGCGGAACATCTGAAATCCCATAGTAAGCCGTATAAATTCCGTTGGAGTGAGTACCAATAGCTACCAAACCATCTTCTCTAGTTTTAATCATGCTAATTACAGCATCTCCAAGTTCCTGCTCCCCTTCTTGTTTCCACACCGTATTTTCTGATAGAGCTGAGGTATAGAATAAACCGACTGAAGTCCCTAAAAATATTCCTGACTCACCATTTTCGGGTTGATGGAAAGCAATCCAACGAACAGAAGGTCCTGCTCCTGAACCATCTTCATTTTCTTCTAAATTACCCGTTACATGTACCCAAGTTTGTCCGGCATTTTTTGTTTCGAAAACACTTCGCACCTGATAGTTTGAAAATACTGCCAAAACATGGTCTTCATCTTTGGGGTCTACTGCTATACAAGATACATACCCTTTAGACAGTCCTTTATCAACAGATATATTACTTACTTGTGATGTTTCACTCAGTGAATTATCTACTTTATAAATACTCCCGTTGGTTGTTCCTATATATAATTTATTTGCTGATGAAGTGGATACGTCTAATGCGGTAATTGTTCCACTTGTAGCGACATTACTGTATTGTTTCCATCCAGATCTTGTGCCATTAAATGTATACCCAGAGTTGATGTCTCCAAGAGTTCTATTTAACCACAGTTTATTTCCAGCAGGGTAATACATCACATTATGATCATTATGGTCTAAGATGTAAGGATTAACAAATAGCTGTCCTCTTGCATCTCTAGGATGAATGCCATCAAAGTCTGTTGGGTTTTGAGGATCTTCACCTTTAAATCTTAATATTTTCCCATACTGAGTACTTGTATATCGCGTATCTTCTCCCGGAACTATTGCTACATAGCAACCATCTCCACCTGCATATTCTTCAATCCAATTGGCTTTAATATCTGTTGTATTGCTATACCATTTGCCATTATCTTGAAACCCTGCCATAAGGCGATTATCTCCAGCCGTTTTTTCATCAATAGCAATTGCATATGCTTGTGTAGTATAATAACCATTATTCAGATATTCCCATTCTACTTTTTCATTCATCACATTAGAAGTAATCGATACTCCCCCATCATGAGCGGTGATCACTCGGTCAGGGTTAGATGAAAAGAAGATCAGTTCATGGTTATCGGGATGATGATTTTCATAAATGCTTACGTTATTTTTTGTAGAGTAACCACCAATCCAATACGTATTATTGGGTGAAGTAAAACCATTGTCAGATCTATAAAGATTGGTACTTCCGATAAAAACTACATTCTCATTATTAGGTTTAATTTTCACATATTGATTATAAGAACCTTGTGATAGATTACCTACATATCCTCCAAATGCAGGAAGGTTCTGAGATAAGTCTTGCCAGCTGCCTGTATTATCCAGTAGTTTTAGCAACTTGTGATTATTGATACCCCCACCTGGAGTATGAGCAAAAAACATAACAACATTTGGATTAGATCGAGCGTAATCCATTACTATTCTTTGGAAATTTCCTGACAATAAATTTGTTGGTGTGATATCGTTCCAAGTTTGTCCATGATCAGTTGATTTGAAAATTCCATACCCAGCGATAGTTGCAAAAACGGTACCTTCACCTCTTACCAATACTTCAGTAAATCTGACACTTTCGTAATCTAAAACAACCTCCCAATTTTTCCCATTATCTGTAGAACGAGAAACTCCATTTGAATGAGCTACTAACAGCGTTCCATTCCCTGTAATATCTATTCTGGATACATATTGGAAGTTACCTTCAGTAATGGTAGGATCACTTTCTGTAGAGGCTATTGGGTTCCATGAAATACCACCATCTGTTGATTTAAAAATTCCATTACCTCTGTAGGATGCTCCACCACCTGATGCTGAGTTTCCATATATTTCTCCTGCACCATAATACCATATGTTCGCATAACTTGGTCGGGGATCTTGAATTATACAAGTAATCGATTGTCTATCGGTTGGGGTGGTTACTTTAACCCATGATTTGCCTGCATCTATAGAACGCCATAATCCACCTGCAACACCTCCAGCAAAAAGTACATTTTCATTGTATTTATCCATTGCCAAAGCTCTTGTTCTACCACCTACATTAAACGGTCCTCTTTGTCTCCAAGGTGAATGAGGGATTAAACGAAACCTAGAATTCTTATTTTTCCATTTCACACTTTCGGCAAAAGCATGTTCTAGTTCTTCTATATTTTCTGGAATCAGATGGGTCTCGGGATTTTCAATCAGCATGTGTTCAAACCTCGCTCTTGCTTCGGGGTCATCTTTTTGTCGTTTGAACTTTGAGTAAACCATCCCTTTTTCTTCTATGTGATCGATAGGAGATGTTGATTGTGCATTTGAGATAGTTGTCAACTCAAACAATAGGAAGAATACAACGATTCCACCTAAGCATTGTTGGCGAGTTAATTTCATGGGTAGAGTATAGGTCTAACAATGTGCATTGTGATTTTTTAAACATAACCACAACAGTCACAAGGAATGAGTTAATAAATTAGGTTAAATACAATTCTTCGTCGAACGATTGAGTCCGGGATAAAATTTGGGTTAGTTTAATTTAATAAATCTTTTAATACACTACTAAACAAGCTGTTGACTTCCTTAGATAAGTAAAACAAAGACTTTAAATAGTGAATAATAAAGGTTTAGATACAAAAATGGCAGCCCTATGTATCATAAGACTGCCATAAGAATTTATAATTTTAATGTTCGAAAAGTCTCTATTTTTTCAACACCTTAAAACTATTACTTTGGTCTCCATTATTTAATTTAATCACATACATACCTCTTGGTAGTGTACTGATATTAATCTCTTTTTTCCATTGATTTGTAGACCCTGTAATCAATGTTATACCATTCAAATTAATAACCTGATATTCATAATTTACATTAGTATGGTTTTCAATACTAAATGATGCATCCACTTCAGTAGGGTATACTTTCCAAGGGTTGTCAAATAATTCGTCTACAGATGTAATATCTTCTTCATCTGTTGCATCACTAATAATTGATTCCGTCGGCAATGTGACTTCTACGGCCACAGACTTACCTGCTTCATCACTAGCTAATACAATAATATCAAGGTCTTCAATACTAGTATTCGTTCTAGTACCAGAAGGAACTTTAGAAGGGTCAATAGAGAATGTTAAAGTTTCAGGATCAAAAATCACCCAATCTGGCAATGGACTACCATCTGCTAACATTACTTGGTAAGTAACCTCTCCTTCTAATTCTTCAAAAGCTTCAATCGCTACTTCTACTTGTACGGTTCCATCATCAGAAGTCACTACTTGGATCTGTTCTTCATCTACTTTTACAGTTTCTTCAAACTGGTGAACTACACTGATTGTAGTATCTTCAGAAGTTAAATAGTGAGATCTATTGTCACTTTGACCTTGGCCGATAAATTCTTCTTCGACACCATCTACTATTAATTTATAGTAAATCACTGTGCTTGGAAGATCCATGGAAGTAGTATAGACAGAAGTTTCTTCTACTCTAGTTAGAGAAATTGCTTCCGACCACCCATTGAAACTACCCAGTATTTCTACTGTACCTGTAGCTGGATCAAATTGTCCCGTTAAAATAGCTGGGTTGACATTCACAAGCCAAGTTGCATTAAATTTCTCTTCTGGTAATTCATCATTAAACCAATGCAGTTGTGTTTGCTGTCCTGTTCCAATTACAAATGATCTATTTTCCGACTCCTCTAAAACTGTATTCTCATCTGTATCTAATGTGATAAACCTGTATAGGTAAGTTTCTCCAGATGGTAATCTGAAAAGTGTTGTTGAGAAGTTTCCGTCTTGATCTTCTTCTAAAGGTAATGTGAGTTTTTCCTCATCAATAGTTACTTCAACTGCTACAGTATGGTCAGCTTTATTAAAGTTATCCAACTCCACTTGTCTAGACATATTTACTGCCAAGATCACTTCAGGGTTGGCTTCTGATTTATTATTGAAGTAATGTGTGAATGATTCATCTTTACCTTCTTCTAAGCTTACATCGAACGATGAATTGTTTTCAATACTGTCGTTATCTTGATACAGTCTAAAGGTGTACTCTAAGTCACCAATATTTACATTTTCTAATGAAGTTGTGTAAATACCATCATTATTTGTATCTGACAGCATAATTAGGAAATCTGTTCCATCTTCATGAGAAGCAAAAACAGATACCTGATCACTCGCTGTATCAAATAGTTGCTCAGTAATATAAACATTCATATTTAGGTTAAAATCAACAGTAACTGTAGGAATATCCCTGCTGTAGAATGGACCTAAATCAGCTGTTTGAGCGTAACCCATTTGGTCTTTTACTAAGAACTTAAACCCATGATCTTTTATCTCTGAAGCTGTTGTATTAAAGAATTCAGTAGGAATAAATGTCATTTCAAATACCCCTCTTTCTTTCTTCATCATCTGAGCTTCAACATCACTTAAATTAAAATCGTTATTTGTGATAGCACTGTACACTGTATCTACAGCATCAACCCATGACCATATATATAACTCTTCATAATTCTGAATGCTACCTTCCTGCTTTAAATCAATCGTCACAGTTATTTCCTCATCTGGACTCCAATATTTTGGTGAAATAGAAACAGGAGTAATGTACTCTTTAATGTAAGAATAAGAATAACTACCATCTGCAATATTTACAGTTAACCCATAAATACCTGATGTTTCAATTTCCATCGGAATGTTATCATAAAAACCTTGAGCGATTTTCTCTGAACCTTGATCATAACCAATGTAAGCATTAGAAACATCTTTTAAGTTGAATGTAGCTGATCCTTCTTTAAAGTACTCCTCAACATAGTATTCGTTTTCACCAGTTCTTGTCATTAATTTAGGGTGTAACCAATGATAGCCATTTGCTTCAGATAAAAGAGACAAGTCATACAGTTCTAACCACCAATCGAAAGCAACATCCTCTCCTTGGTAATGTTCCCATTTGATATAAACCGTTTCCCCTTGAGATAAAGTATACAATAAAGCTCCTCTTGCTGATGCTAATGGTTGGTCATCATTACAATTAGCAAAAATTGATACTTGCTCTGCCATTACGTGACCATTGACAACATTAACACCTTTCTCTCTAATGTAATATTCTCCATCTGAAGGCGCTGTAAACGCATACCATTGTTCCGTACTTTCTACATGTTGTGGTCCCAATTCAACATCCCATGCTGTTTCGCATGTGTTTGCTGCTTGTGGTAAAGCCGCCCATTGATAGATATCGTCTACAAAGACTCTTGGTTCATAAGGTGTATCTAAGATATTTCTTACCACTTCCTCATTCTCTTGATCTAATTCAATAAACTTTGATCCACCTTTCAAGAAGAAAGTAAAGTTTGGATTATCTTCTGTTAATGGAAGTTTGATCTCATAGTAGTTACTATCTGCATTAAAGATCAACTCTTTAGTTGCAAAATTATGGTTCCATCCATCAAAGTCACCTGTTGCCCAAACTTTTGTGTTTTCTGGTGTATTCTCTGGTAAATTCTGAACAACGATTGTTGGATAACTCTTTACTTCTAGATTAAAGCCAAATGGACGAATTACCGAATTTGGTTCATTATCATATCCCCAAGAAAAGATTAAAACATCCCCATTTTTCACATCCAATGATGCTTTTAGGTCTGCTCCAAAACTTTGGGATTCGTACCCTCCATTTTTATAGATTGTAAGTGTTTTGTTATAAGTATTATCAAAAGTTTCAATTGTGATAATATTATCATCTTGTGCTTGATAACTGAACCATGATGTTAATCCAAACGTCTTAATATTACTACCTTCAGCTATCACTTCAGGGTTTTCGAAAGAGTTGTCAAACCTTGGGATAAAATTCCAATCTGTGATTTCAAGTGTTTGATGCTTTTCCTCGAAGAAATTCACAAGGTAGAAAGCTTCATCACCATTTGAATCTACTGCTCTATACAATTCATCATTCTCGATATGTAACTTAAATGACACCTCATTTGTATACTCTGGAAATATCAATTGGTATCCAGTAGAGTCTTCATTAATATTTAATGGTTCAATAAATTCCACTCCATCTCTAAAACCTATAGCATAGACAGTATTTTGATCTAGGGAAGGTGTATTTGCAGGAATTTCATCAAAATTAAATGTAACCGAAGGACGAATAATTTCTTTCTCTTCTAATTCCAATTCAAAAGCAACATACTCTGCAGCGTTGATTTTAAAGTAAAGGATTTCACCTTCACTCACCTCCATTGTTTGCTCCTTAAAACCGTATACACCACCTCTATAAGTTTCATCACAGTCGCTGAAGATATCGATATAAGCTATCTGGTGTATCGTTTCTGTATCATCTAAATATCTAATTGTAAGATGCTCATCAAAAGGTGCAACATATTTATACCAATTTGGTGTACCTAATATTTCATTCTTACCAGCTAAAATATCTATCGCAGTTTCGCATGTAGAAGTAGGAGTTGTAGGTACGTTTTTCCATGCATAAATATCTTCAAGGTAAATTGTCCCAAAATCAGCTACAGTATCTAATAAAAGGTTTTTAGTCACCGGATTTCCTATATCATCTACCTCTACAAAAGGAGTAAAATTATTAATACTAATGCTAAGCGTATTATTACCAATAATTCTATTTGTATAGCCTATTAATAGAGTACTGTCTTCGTTGTAATCAAAGTATACATCATTTTCATGATCAATACCTACTTTACCAATGATAGAGATATTATACCCTTGAGGAGTATTTTCTGGAAAACCATCGATAATTAACGTTATAGAAGCTCCCCTTTCTTTCGACTCTCTTGTTGGAATCCCATATTCAGGAAGGCTATTCTGATATATCCTTGCATAATAAACGTTACCAATGTTTTCGTTCACAGAGTAAGTATAATGCGTACTATCTTCTCCAGAAAGGTATTCTCCATTCTTAAACCATTTCACCAAATACTCATCTTCAGGGTATCCTGAGACAGATAAAGTAACAGCAGCATTATCTCCACTTGATTCATGATCTGGCCAAAACCTGTTATTAGCATCCTTGTCAAACAAGAAAGATTGAAGGTTATCCAATACTCCATTTTCATTCAATAAATTGATAGCCTCAAAATCAATGTAGCATCTTGATAAATCTAAAGTTTCTAAATTTTGAAAGCTATACAAGAAGCTTAAATTGCTGGTATCAATATATGATCCAGATAACCTTAAATGCTTGAGCTGAGTTAAAGCAGATAAATTATCAAAATCATTTAAAAATACATCTCCTCTAAAGTTCAATTGAAGAGATTTAAGGTGTTTAAGATCTCCTATTGAAGACATAAATCCACCACCATCTAAATCACTTTGAATAAATTCGATACCTTCAACTACACTAAAATTTACCCCGTCTTCATCGACAGAATCTCTTAATGTTAAGCCACTCCAACCGTAGATTGTAGTGTGAGGGTCGAACCAATTGTAACCAGGAGCATCTTGGATAGAATAGATGTTTTCTACCAAGTCTTTTAAGGCATTGTATTCCGTCAATAGCAATCCTTCTTTGTATTTTAATTCACCAACATAAACGATGTTATATGAATTATCATTTAAATCGAAAGTGATATCATACCTTCCGGGTACATCTACATAAATATCATTTCCGTAAGAGACTAGGATTCCTGATGGGAAAGTGTCACCTCCCCAATTATTATCCCATGAATAGTCTGCTCTAAATTTTAAATATCCACTTTTCAGTGAAAAGTTCTCAAGTGTCCAAATGTTTGGATCGTCATCTTGTACCGTGAGTGGGTAGTCTGTATCCCAACCTCCAATAGTTGCATCACCAGTAATTGTAATGTCGTTATAAGCGTCAACGGGTAAACTGATGGTAAAGATGAACAGGAGTAAGTAAAGTGAATTTACTCTCATTCGTAGGTAAATGTTTAAAGTTTGCGAAAAAATTGTCTTAGCTAAATTAAATGAATCATATGCAATAACATTTATTACGTAAGCTATTACTTTAATTTAGTTTTTTTCACACTCTACCCACAATAAGAAACTGATCAAAAACAAAAAAGGATATACCGCATGGTGACAGTATATCCTTTCTAAAATTCATCAAACCACCTCAGTGATTTGTAAAGCATATGTTTATTTTCCTAGTAATTCTTCTAACTTCTCCTCTAAAGCATTACCTCTCAGGTTTTTAGCGATAATCTTTCCTTCTTTATCTAATAATAGAGTGAAAGGAATAGATTCTACACCGTAAGCTTTAGCGGCCTCATTATTTGTATCATGCACCTGAGTCCATGAAATATGATCTATTTGAATTGCTTGTTTCCAAGCATTTTGATCTTGGTCGATAGATACGCCATATACTTCAAATCCTTTAGACTTATATTTATTATAAGCTCTTAATACATTAGGGTTTTCCATTCTACATGGTCTACACCAAGATGCCCAGAAATCGATCATTACATAATTTCCCTTAAAATCGGATAACGCAATGTTTTTACCTTCAACAGATGGTAAATTAATCTCTGTGGCCATAGCACCAATTCTAGTGGCTTTGATTGCATCAATACTTTTAGATACTTCTTTCACTAATTGGTCATCAGGAAAGTTTTTCTCCAGTTTTTCAACAGTTTCATTGATTACATCAAAGTAAGCTTCTTTATCGTTTAAGAAGTTAAGCACCACCAAAGATACATAAGCACCATCAAATTTCTTTAATTTCTGCTGCAATTCTGCCTTTTGAGCATCTTGCATTGCTTTTATCTTCTTGATTACCTCTTCTTTATTTTCTGATGACGCATACTCCTGCTGAAGTTTTGAACCTTCTTCAGAGTACTTATCATACATTTCTTTTAGTCCATGAAGAAGCTCATTTTCTCTTGAACCAGAAATTTCATAACCTACAGGAGCACTGCTTACAGATAAATCTTTATCTTCTAATACCAGAATCTCTTCTGCTTGGTTATCAATATTTATTGTGTAAAGTCCAATTTTAGGAACAGTATAATCAAAAGAGAACTTTCCCTTTTCATCTACTGTTGTCTCAGCAACGTTTCTTTTGCCTCCAACATTCTCAATTGAATATAAGATTACTTTAGCACCTTTTTCTATTCCTTCTAATTGACCAGATATACTAATCTTTGCAGGATATTCCGCTTTAGTATCATTTTCTTTTGAAGAACCGCAACTAATAGCAAATAATGCTAGTAATAAAATTAGACTATACTTAAATGTTTTCACTTCTGTCTGTTTACATGATTTATTATTATGCAATATACACAGATCTTTACTTTTCCAATGCTTCGCGAAGTAATTGATTTGTTTTTTGAGGATCTGCTTTACCTTTTGCCATTTTCATGACTTCACCCATAAACAAACCAAGTAAGTTCTTTTTCCCTTTTTTGTATGCTTTCGCTTTATCAGGGAATTTAGCAATTGCTTCATCAATTAAAGGAAGTAAGAAATCATCGCCACTATCTTGGATTAAATCCAATTCTTTGGCTAAACCTTCTACAGATACTTCCGGCTTAGAAGCTAATGCTTTCAATAAGTTTTGTGATGCAGCGGCAAAGCTAACTTTCTTAGCATCTACCAATGCAATCATTTCCGCTACTTGTTTTGGACGAATTGGAAAAGCATCAAAGTCACCACCTGTCTCATTTAATAATGATTTCAGAGGGCCCATCATCCAATTGGAAGCCGCTTTATAATTTTTTGTAGAAGAACATAGTTCCTCAAAGTACTGAGCTGAATCTTTTGCCTCTGTTAATAAACGGGCATCGTACTCTGGTAATTTATATTCTGATGTAAATTTCTTAATCAATTCTGCTGGTAAGCTAGGCATCTCCGCCTTGATCTTTTCTACCAACTCCTGTTTTACAATCATTGGAGGAAGGTCAGGACAAGGAAAATAACGGTAATCGTTTAATGTTTCCTTTGTACGCATACCATACGTCTTTCCTGTATCTACATTGAAAGTTCTTGTCTCAGAAATGATCTCCTCGCCTTTCTCTATAAGTTGAATCTGACGTTGCATTTCATATTCAATGGCCTTTTGGATATTACGCATTGAGTTCATGTTTTTGATCTCGCATTTTTCTCCAAGTTCAGTAGACCCTTTTAATCGAACAGAAACATTGGCGTCACATCTTAAAGATCCTTCTTCCATATTCCCATCACCAATACCAAGGTAACGAACGGTTTTTCTGATCTCACCAACAAAAGCAGCTGCCACTGCAGAATCATGAATACAAGGTTCCGTTACAATTTCCATTAATGGAACACCGGCTCTATTTAGATCTACCAAAGTATCAGGACTTCCTTCTAAGTGTGTTGACTTACCGGCATCTTCTTCCATATGAATTCGGTTAAGCACAACAGTAAACGGATCCCCATTTTTTGTAACTACATCAACATGCCCACCAATACAAATAGGTGTTTTATCTTGTGTTGTTTGATATCCTTTTGGAAGGTCTGGATAGAAGTAATTTTTTCTATCAAAGAACTGATATTCTGAGATACGGCAATTACAAGCCAATCCCATTTTAATAGAAGATTCAATCACACCTTTATTTACCTTAGGAAGCGTTCCCGGCAAAGCTAAAGTGATTGGACTAATATTTACGTTCGGATCTTCACCAAAAGTGGTAGGATCTGAAGCAAAAATTTTACTTGCTGTTGTTAATTGTGAGTGCACTTCCAAACCCACAACCAATTCATACTTTTCTAAAATGGCCTGATCAATCATGCTTATATATTTTTCTCGAATAGAGATGAACCTTTTAGGAAGTGTAATTTGTAGCGTTTGTAGTTAGCATTAGACAATAATCACATCTTTAAACCTTGGTTACCTCTTTTCTGTTCTATTGATAATCAATTTGAAATATTTTCAACAAAAAAAGTTATTCCTTACAAAAAGAAATAACTTTTAATGAATTTTATTACAATATTAATAAAAATATCTATTTTTCAATACAATTTCTAGTGTTTTCGTTGACTTGCCTTGAAAAGGATTTGTTTTTCTTCTTGAGTTAATCCTTCATAGCCTTTATCAGAAATTTTATCCAATATCTCATCTACTGTTGCTTGTGATGGTTGAGCCCCTGTTTTAGCAGTAGTAGTTTTCTTACTTGCTTTCTTTTTTCCTCCTCTGTGAACTACTTTCAATTTCTTTTCAGAAGACATTAAATCAGAGAAGAAATCTGAAATTTTATAAAGTGGCGTTCCCAAATCAGTTCCTTTTTTAAGAATAGCTACATAGCCATACCCCATTAGGGCTCCACCTAAGTGAGCAATTTCACCACCAGCGTTTGCACCTGCAGTTTGAATTAAGGACAAGAAAATATATACCGCCGCCAAGTATTTGATCTTTACTGGGCCAACAAATAGTAAATTGATTTTATAATCTGGAGCAATTGCAGCAGAACCGACAACAATAGCATATACACTTGCTGAGGCACCGATAAGTCCACTTACCATATCCATACGAGCATTATAGTATGGAATTACATTGTACATAAACAAATAAGCAAGTCCACCTGCAATACCTCCAAGGAAGTAGATAGCCACCACTTTTTTATCTCCGAGGAATTCTGTGAAGATCATTCCAAACCAATACATGATTAACATATTGAAAAGGATATGAAAGAAATCCGACATACTATGCATAAAGAAGTATGTGATTAAAGTCCAAGGTGCTTTAACAAAGTCAATAGCAGATGGTGGTAGTGCTACATTAGGAAAAATGTATTCATAGTAAACGTCAACAAGACCTGATAGTTTAAGTGCTAGTAGCAGTAAGCTCATACAGACATAAACAACTACATTGACAATGATCAATCTTAGTAGTCCACTACCCGGCTTGTTCCATGTATATTTTAAATCTGAGATAAAACCGTTCATAAGTAATATTGTAATGGTTTAATGACAACCTGTGATGTTGTACTGTTCTATAAGGTTATTTATTAGGTAACTTAATTTACATAAAATCAACAAGTAATAAAAGTGATTTCATGCAATCATCGGACAAGTACAGTTTATTATTAGATATTTGATTTGTAGATAATTTGTTTAAAAATATCCCAAATAATTTTCTTAAAATAGTGATATCCATAGATTATTGTTCTTTGAATATCACTACTTTATGTATTTCTAATTCTGGTAACTTTGATATTTCCAGTGTCTCATCAATAGATAAGCAAATAATGCACCGCCCAAGTGAGCTAGGTGAGCAACATTGTCTGCTGGGTTCTGATTGATAAGCTCATATGTTTCATATAAAATATAAGCACCTACCAAGTATTTTGCTTTTATTGGAATTGGAGGGAACAACAACATCAAACGTAAATTTGGAAATAAGTACGCAAACGTAAATAATATACCGAAGATCGCTCCTGATGCTCCAATCATAGGAATATTCATTCTATCTATTGTAATCTTACGGGCAAATTCAACTGCTTCTTTTTGTAACCCAGGATTATTAGGGTCTGCAGGGAAAATACTCTCAGCAAAGTTATACAAAGTTGTATTGTGCTGTAAATAAACTTCTGCATGATCTTGACAGAAAGCCAAGAAGTTTTCTGGTGTTGAACTTAAAATAAACTGTGCTGCAGAAGCTTCCATTTGATGAATTTCAACAAAGTTGACCAATCCATACAACGCACCGCCACCAAGACCTGTGACAAGATATAAAATCAAGAATCTTTTTGAACCCAACACATTTTCCAACATTGGTCCGAAGATGAATAAGGCAAACATATTACTAAAAATATGTGCGAAATCTCTGTGGACGAACATATATGTAAATGGTTGGAACACTTGGAAGTATTCCGATTTAGGGTAATGATACCCCAACAAAGCA
The DNA here is from genome assembly GCF_012641475.1 of Flammeovirga agarivorans. Classification (NCBI taxonomy): domain Bacteria; kingdom Pseudomonadati; phylum Bacteroidota; class Cytophagia; order Cytophagales; family Flammeovirgaceae; genus Flammeovirga; species Flammeovirga agarivorans. The sequence continues at coordinate 1,068,631 of NZ_JABAIL010000002.1, forward strand.
ACTACATCTATACTGTGAATTAAATTCACTGCACCAAAGATGAGCAGGTTTATCAATAATAATATCTTAACGTTAGGAGTGAGATTTTGTCCCATAAAATGTAATATGTAAACGTAGATGAGTTCTAATATACTTGTTAATCGACACTAGAACGAATTTCTTTAATATTCAATTGAAGTATTTTACTTCCTCTGAATTCATTTATTTCTAATCTGAAAGCAATATCAAAACTTCCTGAAGTAATGATTTCTAATTGATCGGCCTGATTAAAAGCAATAGCATCGATGGCTTGATCTCCATCGTTTTGTATTAGTTTCATTTTCAGGTGTCTTTCCTTTAGTATCCTAGGTACTTCTGTTGATTTTACTCCCTTAGCAACAAACAGAGGCATTGGGTTTTCATGCCCAAAAGGTTTCATCTTATCGATGATACTAGCAGTGGAAAGTGTAATATCTGTCAGTTCAACTTCCAAATCGATATTTAATTCAGAAACAAATTCCTTTCCATTCAATTTTTTCTGTACTTCTTCATCAAATTTGTCGGAAAAGGCTGACAAATTTTCTTCTTTTAATGACAACCCTGCCGCTGAAGTGTGTCCGCCAAACTGAGAAAGTAAGTCACCACATGAATTTAAAACATCATGTAAATCAAATTTTCCGATCGCTCTTCCCGAACCTGTCACTTCTCCTCGTGATAAGGTAAGACATACTGTCGGTTTTCCAATTTTCTCAGCTACCTTAGAAGCAACAATGCCCAATACACCTTTATGCCAATCTTCCTTGTACAAAACTAATCCTGACTTACTCTCTTCACTAGAAGCAATCTCTAGTGCTTCTTCTGTGATCTTTTGGTCATAATTTCTCCTTAACTGATTTAATCGATTCAGCTCATTGGCTAATTCATTAGCCTCTTTAGGATCTTCTGTTGCCAATAATTCTGCTGCAATTTGTGCATGAGCAATTCTACCGGCTGCGTTAATCACTGGCCCAATACTATAGGCTAAATCAGTCAGTTGAACTGTAGCTTGATCCTTTTTTAATACTTGTAGTAAAGCAATAATTCCAGGTTTAGTACTTTTTTTCAAGTAAGAAATTCCCTGATGTGCTAATACTCGATTTTCTTCCACCATGGGTACAACATCACAAGCTGTACCTAAAGCAACAAGATCTAAATGTTGCCACAATGGCGTTGGGTCAATTCCATGTTTCTGGCAAAATCCTTGAAGAAATTTAAATCCGACACCACAACCCGATAATCCTTTGAAAGGATAATCACAATCTGGTCTTTGAGGATTTAAAACTGCCGTAGCTTTAGGTATAGTATCTCCGAGTTGGTGGTGGTCACAAACAATAAAATCAATATTTCTATGAATAGCATTATCAATTGCTTCATGGCTCATAATACCACAATCCAGAGAAATAATTAACTGACAGTTTGTTTTCGCTGCATACTCCACACCACGAACAGAAACACCATAACCTTCTGTATATTTATCTGGAACATAGAAATCTACATTATCATAAACTCCTCTAAAGAAATGCATAAAAAGAGCTACGGACGTAGTGCCATCGACATCATAATCGCCAAAGAATAAAATTCGTTCCCCCTTTTCTATGGCTAAGGTTAATCTCGCCACGGCCACATCCATATCTTTCATTAGAAAAGGATCATGTAACTTCTCTAGAGTAGGTCGAAAATAATCTCTTGCTTGATGTAAAGATTTCACTCCCCTTTGTGCCAATAACTTGGTAATCAAGATGGGCACATTAGGTTGCTTCATCAACTCTTTTATATATTTATCTTCTGGCTCTGCAGCCACGTTCCATTTTTTACTCATATTATTTTTTTGCACCTAATGCCAATGCAATCCATGCCGCAATAAAACCTACACCTCCAATTGGAGTAATCGCACCTAACCAATTAATGCCTGTGATAGATAGAATGTATAAACTCCCTGAGAAAATTAAGATACCAATCACCATAAATACAGCAGCCCATTTTAACCAGTTTTGTTCTATTTTATCAGCCAGTGCTCCCAAAAGTAAGAGTCCTAAACCGTGGTAAAAATGATATTTCACACCTGTTTCAAAAGTTTCTAAACGACCATTGGCTTCGAGAACTCCTTTTAAACCATGTGCTCCAAATGCTCCAATCGCTACTGCTAAAGCACAAAAAATGCTACCTACGATAATGATATTTCTACTCATTTTGTTTGTTATTGCTGTCCTGAAAGAATTAATCTTTTTAGTTTACCATGCAAGATACATAGGATTCAATATATTCTTCTTATGAAACAAGAAAAACGACTTCCTCGAAAGAAAATCGTTTTTCAAAAATGTTATTCATATCTTATTTCTAGTAAAGTTACTTCCTATGCTTGATTTTTCACACCTACAGAAGCAAATTCTTCTACCATTTGATCAACAACTTCTTTTACTGGTCGAATTGAATTTACATATTCAATAGAAGGACCAGCACACCAAACCGATTTATAAGTCGCTCCAAAGGCTGCTTTTTCAAGCATTTTCATTCCTTTATAGAAAGTCAACATCTTAGCGAACTTCTTGAGAGTCTTATTTTTATTAAGAATTGATTCAAGCCAATTTTGCTTTGTACCAATCTCTTTCATGTATGGAGTATTGATTACAGTACATGGCGTACCCGATAACTTTGTCGTCATCACAATATCTTTACTACCATAATCGACACATGCCTGTTTGTAATCTTGTGATACACCCGCTTCGGTTGTTGCAATAAATGGGCTTCCCATAGAAATACCTACAGCTCCCAAATCCAACTTTTCTTTCCATTGGAATCCATTTCCAACCCCTCCAGCAGATATCACTGGTATGTTACAGGCGTTTACCAAAGCAGGTACAAGTTCTGCCGCTTTTGTTGGCCCCGCATGTCCACCTGCTTCTTTATTTACCGCAATGACAGCATCTGCACCAAGTTCTTCTACTTTTTTAGCATAATGTATATCTACTACATCACAAAATACTTTGATTCCTGCAGGCTTACACTTTTCAATAATTTTTCTTGGAGATCCTAAAGAAGTGATGATGTAATCTACCTTCAATTCAACACAAGTGTCCAATTGTTCTTTCAGTCTCACATTCGATTTGTTAGCAATAAGGTTAATCCCTATTGGACCGTCTGCTGCTGACCTAATTTGTTGAATAGCTGCTCTAAATTCCTTATCTGTTCTATAGTTTAAGGCTGGAACTGTACCTGTTATTCCGCTATTGATCGCAGCAATTAGCATATCAGCATTGGATACAAGAAACATTGGAGCCATTATGATAGGATACTTAATCCCTAACATCTCGGTTAGTGGTGTGGAAATTTTTTCCATAGTGTTGTTGTGTAATTGGTAAGTTAATCAAAAAATAGTATGCATGCATACTATTTTATTTTCTACAAGATCAACAATTTTTAGAAAAAATAAAAACGGTATTATGAATAAATAGAACTGAATCTTATTGATTTTCAATGGTTCTTATTTACCATGAACCTTGCCTTTCATAAATAGATAGAGATACGTGGAGGTGGTCACCTGTACCCCCATGGCGGACCGCATTAAACCCTAAAGACTTAAAATACAACTGTGCCATCCATACCATCCAAAACGGTCTATTTTTAGTTCTTAAATCCATAGCATGTACATAACCAGTATTTTGTTTGTAATGTAGCGATCTGCCTTTTTTCTGTAATCTCATAGAAGTATAATCATCAGGAGTTCGAGACAGATCTGTTATCAACATCCCTTTATCAAGAAACAGGAAAGTTCTTACACTAATTTTAAGGTAAGGGTGCAATTGTGTATATTCTGCTCTTATCTTTTCATTTTTTGCATTATTACCTGTGAATGAAAACAAAGCAAAAACAACATAGGATAAGACTATTAATGCTACAGAGATTGCTGACCATTTTAAATGAGAGAACCTTATTTTTTTAATATTCACTATCATCAAAGAGATGATCGAAAAATAGGCCCAAATACATAATGCTGACATTGTAATCCCTCCCATTAAGCCAATCCAAGTATTTATATTGTACTCATGATATAAGTAAATAGCACCTCGTATCAAAAATAAAAAAGGCAATGAAAGGCTAAACATGATAAAGATAATCTGAACAGTAAATTTAGTCAGTTCCCATTTCCAGCTCCATTTTTTAGATGATTGTGATTCAGTAACATATTGATTAGTATAGTTTCTCATTATTTAATGGTAAAAGTTGATTTTTGAGTAATGTCTATTGTGTTTTACGAAAAATTCTTCTTTTCGATTACATATATTTTATAAATTTCTAATATTATTCCTCTTCAAAATTAAAATTATATCAAATAATGACCACACTCTTCGTAATCAATCACTTTAGGTATTAAATTTAAATGTCTACAACGAGGATATTTATTATTTTGATGATAATAAATGAACTTTTAATAATCTATCAACACAAATAGATAAAACCCTTAAATATTATACTGTGAAACAAAAAAGCAGCATTGGAAAGAAACTGGCAAAATGGTTCGGTTTTACTCTTTTAGGCGTTTTCGCGATACTCATTATTGGCGTCATTTTATTTTATGCTAATAGAGCTACCATTAAGGCAAAAGTTATTGAAGCCGTCAATCAAGAACAAAATGGTGATTTACAAATAGGGCAAATTGGTATTGCTCCGTTTGAGGATTTCCCCAATTTCACTCTCCAGTTAGATAGTATTGTCTATCATGAAAAGAAAGCAGCGATAAGAACAGAAGCTGAAGAAGGGAGACCTATTGCAGCATTAAATAAGTTCTTTGTCTCTATTGATGTCGTTGCCTTGATTGAAGGCGATGTAAAAATCGGAGCGATCAAACTACATGATGGCGAATTGAACTTACTTTCTTATAAAGACAGTACCTTCAACTTAACAAATGCATTAGGTATTGATCTTACAGACACAACACAAGTTGAAGAGCCTGCGGATACTACAACAGCGGCTCCTCCAGCTTTTGCGGTTCAATTGGATAAGTTCTCCCTTAAGAATATCAAAGTGATTGCTTACAATGGACTGACTGAAAAAGGTATTGGAATGCAGGTCAATAAGATCAAAACTTCATTGACGTATAATGAGAATATTATTTCAAATACTTTAAATGTCAATGTTGAATTACTTGGTATCAAAGACAAAGAAAAATTGATGTGGCGTAATAAACACTTAGAAATGAAAACAAATCTAAGTTTTGACCGCCTTCAAAAGATCATCAATATCCAAAAATGCCATATGGCTATTGAAGGAGCTGAGTTTGATCTTGATGGTACAGTAGATATCCCTAATGATCTCGATCTTGATATTAATGTAAAAGCATCCCAAAAAGACCTGAACATCGTTAACCTATTGGCTAATGGTAAAATGGATGTTGAAAAAATTAAAGAAAGCTACTCGAGTACTTTGGGTGGTTTAGAATTCGATGCTAAGATTACAGGTAAATCTAAAGCTACTTTACCAAAAGTTGTGGCCAACGTTCGTCTAGATAAATTTACGCTTCAGAGTTTAAAAACACCGTATGGGGTAAAAGATTTTAGTTTTACTGCCTCATTGAATACTGGAGATTCAACAGATTTATCTCAACTGCAATTCCATTTAGATAAGTTTAACCTAGAAACAACGAATGGATACACTAGAGGAAGCTTGGATGTTACCAATGGTATCAAACAGCCACACATCGAATTAGATTGGGATGCTAATCTTTCTCTTGAAAGCTTCGACGACCTATTAACAGATATTCCTTTTGATAGTCTTGGTGGTAAAATCACTTTCAATGCGAAAGTAAAGTATGATATTGATGTAGAGAAAAAGCAATTCTTACAAACGGGAAAAAATTCGCAAAAAATATATCTGAAAATTGATGATGTCTATGTTAGACACGTACCAACAGGTTTAGTACCTAAAAATATCAACGGTATTTTCTATATCTGGGAAAACCACTTAGGTATTAAAGATTTATCCGCAAATATGGCGGGAAGTGATTTTAAATTCAACGGTAATATCGATAACCTGATTTTCTATGCATTAGGAATGGATACTGATATTAAAGCTGATGTAAAATTACAGTCGAAGCACTTCTTAGTAAAAGAACTTTTGATGTATCAAGATACTGCTGCAGCCGCATTAGCCGACAACTTACATGATATTGATATCGATTTTACATTAGAAACGAACAGTAAGAGTTTAAAAAATTATAAGATCGTACCTTATGGTAAATTAACGATCAATAATCTTCAAACATCCTTCGACAAGTTCCAGCCCATACATAATGTTTCTGGTTTAATGGGTATTACTCCAAAAGCACTTGGTATCGATCACTTAAAAGGAAACATAGGTAAATCAGATTTCTATTTTAGAGGTGGTTTTGATAACTATGATGGAGTAATTTACAAGGATTCAACAATTCAAATTCATGCGGGATTTGACATTCGTTCAAGCTCTATGCGAGTAGTTGATTTCTTTACATACGGAGATTCTCTATTGGTGCCAAAGACATTTAAGGATGAAAAAATGAATAACTTCCAAATTCAAGGAGGTATTGATATTATCAACCAAGAATTGTTTTCTGGTAAAAAAGTACCTGATTTTAAAATTTGGATGAAAGGTTTGAAATGGCGTTTAAGTATCACTCCACTTCTATTTAGAGATTTTAAATTTGAATTGGTGAAGAAAGGGGATAATATTATGCTGAATGACTTTACAGGTAAAGTTGGCCAAAGTGATATGACATTCAATGCTCAATTATACAACGTTTCTGATAGCACAAGAAAAGACTTTAGTGGTAAGTTCCAGGTTGATGCCAAAATGCTAAACTTTAACGAGCTACTAAAACTGACACTACCTGAAGAAACCTATGCCGAGTCATCTTCCTCTCGTTCTACTGAAATACAAGAAGAAGAACCTGTTGACATTTTTGCGATCAAGTATCCTGATCTAGAATTAGATGTAAAAGTAAATCAGATGCTGTTAATGGATATGCACATTAAAAACTTTGATGGAAAAGTATCTACTTCGAGAGATCAGACCGTTAAACTAGATGGTATTTCAGTACAGTTAGGTGATATCGGTAACATGAAAATGTCCGGCCTAGCAAATATGAAGGATCCTAAAAATGTAACCCTTGATGGTGATGCCGTTCTTAAAAATGTCGATTTATCTAAAATTGATTTTGAAGTAGAGTACGAAGGTGAAAAGATCAATGTCTCTAAAAACTTTGATGGCATCTTAAATAGTACCATGAAGGCCAATGCTCGCTTAAATGATGATCTGACTATAGATATAGCTCATACTACAGCAGATATTAATATGACTTTAGAAGATGGACGTATTGTTAACTTTGGTCCATTAGAAGCAATGGCTCGTTACTTTGGGAATAAAGATATGAGTAATATCCGTTTCGATAAGGTAGAAAATAACTTCACTGTTAAAGATGGTGTTTTCTATATTCCAAGAATGGATATCGCCTCTACCATAGGACAAATTTATCTTACGGGCGAGCAACACTTGGATATGAACATGAAGTATATGGTAGAGGTACCATTTAAACTTGTTCGATCAGTGGCTTGGAATACACTGACAGGAGGTAAGAAAAAGAAAGATGATGAAGAAGACGAAATCCAAAAAGATGAAGGAGGTAAGTACGTTGCTGTCCGTATCGAAGGAAATATCGACGACTACAGCATTAAACTTGGTAAAGGAAAAGACAAGAAGAAAAAAGACAAAAAAAGTAAATAAGCTTTAGTCTGTAATAAAATAAAGTCCACCTATGTTTCATTGTACATAGGTGGACTTTTTTATACTTCCCATTTATATAGATTGACCTTAAGATCCTCTTCCATATAATAGTCAAACCAAGTAAGACCTAGCTTATTGGCAAGCTTTACAGAAGGTAAATTCCCTTCTTCAATGACAGCATATATTGGAGATACTTTTTTGATGTTAGCTCCATAATCAAATATCAATTTTGATGCCTCATAGGCTAAACCTTTCCCGCCAAAACGTGGGCTGAAAATCCAACCAATTTGCATCTTCTCAGGAGTTCTTGGTATTGGATTTAAATTGACAATTCCCATTAATTCTTTAGTTTTTGGATCTCGAACAGTCCAGAAATACCCCACATCAGTTTCTATCTCTTTTATTTTAGATTGAAGTGTTTTCTTTCTTTCCTCATCTGATAAATCAATCATTGGAAAGATGAAATCCATAACATGAGGTTCTTTAAATAATACTATCAGTTCATCTAAATCGACTTCGGTTAGTAATGAAAGCTTTACTCGGTCTGTTTGCATCATTTAGGTAATTAATGTTAAAAGTATTAATTCAATTGAACAATCGTTCGACTAACAACGTAAAAAACAATACACTATAATACTATACTATTTATATAATTAATAATAATCATGAAATCTATATTTTCTAATTGTATTAAAATTGCTTCATTATCATGTAAGGCCATTGTCATCTCCTTTGATATTATGTCCCATCATCAAAAAAGAATTCAATCACAACAAAATAAATAAACACATTTAATGCCTTTTCTAAATCACGAAAAGGCATTTTTTATCTCTAATAGTTGATTATCTTTATACTTCCTCTTTATCATTCATTTTGCCTAATTGTTTTACTTCAATATGAACAAAACTTTCTTTCTTCTGTGTATACTGTTAGTGGCGACGACGCTTATCAAAGCACAAAGCAAATTTCAAGAATATTTTATCGATTCCACCGACCATGCTATTGATGTAAGTGGTTTTCTAAATGCAGGGTACGGCTTCTTACCTGTTCCAATTGTTATCACCGAACCTGCTGTAGGTTTTGGTGGAGGACTTGCTGGTATCTACTTCCATGGTAATCAAAAAGAAAGAGTAGTAGAAGAAGGGGAAAACAACTTTGAAAACAGTAAAAACCTACCACCAGTATTAACAGCAGTTGCTGGCATGTATACAGAAAATGGAACTTGGGTAACGATGTTAGCGCACCAAGGATCTTACCTTAATGACCGGTTAAGGTATACAGGTGCTTTGGGCTATATGAACATTAACCTTACATTTTATGGTGCAGGACTTATTTCTGAAGATAAATATGCTTTCAACATGAAAGGGTTTCTTACTTTTCAGGAATTTTTATTTCGACCTGTTGCAAAGCTTCCTTTTTTCACTGGATTAAACTATGTGTACTTCAATAACAATATTACCTTCGATACGCAAATTCCAGAAGTAGAACCCCTACAGGATGAAACCAACCTTGGAGGAATGAATATAGTAGCCATGTGGGATACTAGGAATAATACTTTTACACCTTTTAAAGGGATAATGACTGCTACTGAGTTTGGTATTTTTGCCAAAGCATTAGGCGGGGATAACGACTATTGGAACTTTAGTCACCGTACTTATTTCTATCAACCGATCGTTAAAGAAAAACTCTTCTCTGGTTATAGAGTAAAGTTTGATAGCAAATGGGGAGACAATGTTCCTTTTTATGAATTACCATTTGTATCATTAAGGGGTATCCCTGCTTTGAGGTATCAAGAACATAATGCCTTAACACTAGAAACAGAATGGAGGTGGCAAGTCTTTAAAAGATGGAGTGCTGTAGGATTTGTAGGAGCAGGATTTGTTGCTCCAAAAATTAATGCTTTCGACTTTGGAGATCCTAAAGTTGCTGGAGGTGGCGGATTCCGATACCTAATAGCTAGTGATTATGGTCTCCATGCCGGTATAGATGTGGCAAAAGGCCCTGAAATTTGGGCTTGGTATTTAACCATTGGTAGTAATTGGTTTAGATAAAAAAAAGTTCACTTGGTAATAATTACCAAGTGAACTTTTTTTTATTTATTGACCTGAAATATCAATTGGTTGATCATCACTTCTACATTAGGAGCAATATCTTGTTGAGAAAAATAAAGCAAGTGATTTTTCCCATTCTCATTAGAAGTTGATTCTACAGCTGCATCAAAAGTATTTTCTTCCTCTTCAATAATTCTTAAACCGAAAGATTCTATACCATCAGGGTTCGCTTCCAAACTTATTTGTGCTCCATTAGTTTCATCAGTAACCACAAATGTATTTGAAGAATTCAACGCGATCACTTCACCTTTCTTAATAGAAGACTCATTCAATTCGAAATAGATACCGACTGCTGACGTAGCGCTATTATTCTCTTCATCGCCAATATATATGAACCTTTTATCTCCTTCTACAAAAGAACTTACTTTAGAAGTCTCTGTTAATGGACCATTCTCCGACTGAGAAAAATATAACGATTTAGACCCCGTAGGAATACCATCAGAACTTGTTGCTTTTTCTACTGTAGCTCTATTATAGGCTTGCTCTTCAACATCAAAAATAATTGTCTCCTGAATATTCTTGTAATAGGTTAATGATAGTCCGTCTTCAGATTTTTCAAATAACTCTAGATCTATACTAGGAGTAACAATTATCTCATTAAAATCCTTGTTTAATTTATTTACGAGGTTATTAGACTGAACAAACACACGGACCATATTCGTTGTATTTTCCAATCGTATTGTTGGTTTTTCAACTTTTCTTGTATTCAATTCAACTGTGTACTCAGAAGGTTGATCATAAATATCAACAAATCTAATTTTGAAATAGTAAGTGCTCTCTGAAGCTAAATTATTAACATCAAAGCCTTGAGAAGGTTCTACCTTTACTTCTTCCCCAATTGCTCCTATTTCAATACCTCTTAATGGGTTTAATAACTGGGTAAATGCTTCATCAGTTGCCAAACTAACATACATTTCCTTAACATGATTAGGTTCAGAACCTTGAACATATTCCCAATTTAATGAGTAATCCCATGCTCCTGCTTCCAATTGATTGAATTGAATTTGAATACCATTCTCATTTACCTCTTCGCCAATTGTAACATCATATGTTACTGAAGATACTTCTTGATCAATGGCAATATCAATCATTTTTAATGTGACAATATATTCACCAGGAGTTTCATAAGTATGAGATACGTTGATATTATTATCAGAGGTAAACTCTTCAGAATCTCCCCAATTCCACTTATAATCAACCTCAGCTGGCGGATTCTCTGATCTATTTTCTAAAACTAATTCTAATGCATTATGATCTATTCCACTTAAGGTAGCTTGAGCTTTAGCAGGTAAATTTGCCTGTGGCTCATCTTTTGAACATGAAAATGCGAAAATTGATAGAACACCAACAATAAAGTATAGTATATGTTTCATAAACAACAATAGTATTTTTTGTAATTGTAAACTGTAGTAGTAACATTGTATACGACTTCAATAAAATAAATGTTGTTTAAATTCTAACTTTTATTTAAAATACATTGATCTATATCAAAAAAATGGACACCTACCTATTGTAAGCGTCCATCTTTTATTATCAAATTAAGTTCTCTTAATTCAAGTTTGAACTAATTGCTAAATCGACTGTATGTTTTGCCGCAGCATGTTGGTTATCTTCTACTTGAAGAATCACTTGATATCCACCTGGCTTCAGATTATTCAAATATTCCATAGGAACTTCAACGTTCACATATTTTGCTCCTTTAACATCTAAATATACTTTGCCAGATAGCAAAATATCATGTGCTTCAAATTCTTCTTGGTCTTGTGGTGGTAATGCCAAATTGACGATATTTTCATGCCCTGCCAAAGTAGGGAATGTAACTATTAAGTTTTCTACTTGATTAGGCACATGTACATCAAAAGAAATACCTCTTGTGAAATTACCTTGTGCAGTAGATATACCTATGGTCTTACAATTAATTGTAGGTGAATTCTTCGGTGTTGGGTTATCTTTAGAACAAGACGACGCAAAAACTAAAGTGAATAAAGTAAGTACTGAAATTAGAATCTTTTTCATAGTAATAATGATAAATGGTTAAATGATATCTTAAGCGTTATTTTGAAATAATATTTACATATAAATCGATCTGTTTAAATGTGTTTTTCTCATCTAAAACGGCAAATGTTACAGAGTGTCTACCTTCCTCCCATTCATTTAGAACATCAGGATTTAAGTAAACTACAGCCTCATCATTTCCTTTTACATTCATGTACGTTCTGTTTCTAAGTAAACTGCTGTGTACTTGCTCTTCGAAATGAGATTTTGTTTTTTCTGCTAGATTTATCTGTAAATAATCGTTCTTGTAAGGCATCTCTACATCCAAAGAGACAATCTTACCAGGAACATATATTGTTGTAATTAGGGTGTCTTTTACTTGTCCTTTAATTAACCTTGGTTCACTTCCATGAGAAAATTCAAATGATGTACTTTTTGGTACTACACTGTTGATATTTCTTCCTCCACAAGAGGTGAAAATGAAACCAAAGCATAAACCCAATACGATATTTATTATTAATCTTTTCATGACTTTTAAGGTCTACATTGAACAAAGAGAGTTTGTAATAATAGTAACGGCTTTGTTATTCAATCGTTCGAACTATTTAATTTCATTAAGAAAAAGACTTATGGGTTTGAAGTCTTTTTCTCACTTATTTATGAGTTTATTTCTTTTTCTGATTAAAATAATTGTTGATTCCAGACATCATATACACAAAAGATGCGTTCCAATTAATTGCAATTTCATTGGTCGAATAACTACACTCCTCATCAATATATTTTGTCGCAGGTAAATTTGAAGAATAATTACAACCATCATGATTACTATTATTTTGTGGTCCTCCAATTAAAAAACCTGGTACAGGCTCTTTGATACCATCTGCAGATGACAACCTATGATGAGGGTTCATCGGGTATTTTTTACCAAAACCAGTCAAGAAACATAAGTCTAATGCATTTCTTCCCAAAATGTAATCCGATAATGCTACTGTAGCTTCTAAGTATTTTTTATTTTTTGAAATGGTATAAGCATTCAATAATAACATCCCTTGGTTACTAGCCACGCTATTAGATCCCCAAACGAAATCACTTTCTAATTGTCCCATGGATACTTTCAACGGCGATTGCTCATATTCTTTTATCAAAGCATTGGCTTTCTTCAGTACGACATTCTCCACGTAATTAAGATCTGCCTTTGGTAAAGTTTTTAATTCCTTTTGATGAAGTAATAACGAGTATACTGGTAAATAAGAAACATTACTCCAAGATTGTACTTGGTTATACTTTCCTTTCTTCCAATCTACTTTTTCATAATATTTCTCCTCACCTGTTAAAATATAAAGTTCGACTGCAGCCCAATTAAACTCGTCTGCTAAGTACTTGTCGTCATATGCACCCGTCGTAATTTTAGGAGAATACTGTTCGTTCAGTTTATTCTGATCATAGATTATATTATTATTCTCTAATGCCCATTGATAAGCTGCTACGGCTGCACTCGTATATTGTTGTTTTAGGTCTTTATTGAATTTTCCCAGAGTTCTAGCGGCCACAGACATCACCGCAGAAAAGTCTAATGCTGCAGCAGTTGTTTTCTGAATAACATATCGAGGATTCTTTTGAGCATGATCGGGCATTACAAAACCATCAAAATTAGCATTGGTCAGCTTGTGGTATACTCCTCCATCCACGGGGTCTTGCATATCCATCATCCAATCCAAATTCCATTTTATTTGATCCAAATAATGCGGTAAAGTACTTTCCTCTTTTGGTATACTATAATCTAATTGATTCAAAGTAGTATTGTATTGCTCATAAGCTAATAACATGCTGTATGTTGTAATCCCTGAGTTAACAATATACTTGTTATAATCCCCAGCATCGTACCACCCTTTTGGTGCAGAAATAGTGGTCGATGGATCTTGACCATTTCTTAATGCAGAAGGATGAACCAATACTTTGGTGTCATCATGACCTCCATTTCTGGCATATTTAGTATCAAATTTTTCCAAGATAGGAGAAGAGCATCGATGTAAATAGAAAGCATGAATACTAGCTAATAATGAGGTTTCTCCTGCATTTTCTACAATTTCGAATGGATAAGAAGCCTGTTCTCCTTCCAATTCGATAATATACTTTCCTTCTTTTTTAATGGAAGAAGCATCGATCATACCATAACTTTCCTCTGAATACTTCCAACGTCCAATATCTGTAGTTGTTCCTTTAAGTACCACCTTGCTTAAATCTTCAGATAGAATCTTAAATTTCTTTGGACTGTTTGTTTTGACTGTAATTATTTTTTTAGCATTAGGATAATACCCCACTTGATTAAATAAGTAAAGGTGTTCCTGAGCACAAATATTCGTTATAAATAAAAGTTGTACGAATACAGTGATAATAAGGTGTTTTGACTTCATAAGTAGTTCACGATAAAGTTGTCATTAGTTTTCCTTGCAATTTGATCAATTATCGCGATATTTTTGATGACAAGCCTTACATTTTTAAAAGGCCTCACCCAATGTGATATACAAACCTTTATTGTAATCTGTTACACTCCAAGCAAAATCAATTCTGACATTCGTTGGATCTTTTCTATTGATATTAAACCTTAATCCACCTCCTAATGCAGCCTTTAGGTGTTGAAAATCCTGGAATTCATCAAATACAGTTCCGGTACCGACAAAAGCAGTAGCACCAAATCTTCCTATAATATTCTTTCTGAATTCGGCTTGTAACTGTATGGCATGGTCATCACGAAATCGTCCTAATTCATATCCTCGTAAGATCTGTTTTCCTCCAATCATAGAAAGCTCATGAAACGGAACATCGCCAAAAGTGGACTTAAAAAGTAGATGATAAGCCAATACATTCTTTCCGTCATTTGTTAAATCATGATATCTCCTTCCATCTATTTCTAAGGTAAAAAAGGAACCTTTATCCATTAAGCTTTTATAGAAAACAGCCGCTACATCTAGATAGTAATTTTTAGTAGGAGTTAAAATACTGTTTCGCTTGTCCCACATAAATACAGGGCCAATTCCTAAATAACTACCACCATCTGCATAAGGTAATTCTGGTGGAGGTTCAATGGCTTCACCAGAGTCTTTTTGGTAAGAGACATCAAAAATATTGATAGATCGTATTCTTGCTCCCATAAATATTTTGGGCTGGATCTGTTTCAAAAACCTTTCTTTAAATTCAATTGAATGATACTCTGCATTTACCCATTCTTCGTTTGGGCTATCTGGGCCTAAGCGATATAGTTTTTCAGGTGTTTTTTTATATTCAAAAATTCCTTTGAAATAATATTGTTCATGATTGGTCAAAATCGTATGCTCGGAAGACAAATAATTTTGCCCTTTATACGAAGACCCGTAATAGATATTGATATTTGAAGGCCTTGTGTTGTGATCTTTTCTATCAAACTTAAACTGATACAACAAGTATAACCCCAACACCACATCAGTTCTTGGACTGTAAGTAAATGTAGGGGAAGGTAAGATATTATTCTTATACACTTTTTGTTCTACAGAATCTACTTGTGCTTTTGACAAAGTGATACTTAAAACAAAAAGAAAAATATGTACACAGATGGATTTCATCTATTTTTTACCTTCTAATATTTTTTCGTACTGTAGCAGTAATCGTTTTTCTGTCATTAATGTATTTTCAATGAAATAGTCCATTTGACCCAATTTCTCTCTCTCTGTCAACAATTGCATTCCTGTAAATGAGTGCTCCATAAACTTTTCTATAAAATTTAGATAAAGAGCCTGCATTTTATAGAGTGAATTATATTTAGAAAGTTTCTCCAATTTTATATAGGTCACCGCTCCTGAAATTTGAGCCGTTTCCCATGCTGTATCTTCTATCAACTCAAATTCTAATGACAAATCATTATCGACATTCACAGTATCTAATTCTTCTTCAATTACTTTTATCAGATGTCGGATCTTTTTTTGGGTTGCTTCATGTCTAGTGATTAAAGAATCCATCTTGTCATGGTTTTCTTTTACTTCTAACAAGATATCATGGGTTGCTTTTTCAGCTAATACACTATGCTCGTGATTACTCCACATAGTATCGATAAATAAGGCGAACATCACCCCAAATAATACAGAGAAGAACTCCTTAAAATACTTTTGATTGATTTTTACTGGTCTTTTATCCATTAAAAGGTAAACTGTGTTGTAAGCATAAAGAAATGTTGAGTATGTGCATTTCCTGATTGTGTTTCCCAGAAATACTGTCCAGGAACCCAAAAATTATAAGTTGCACAAATCTCCCAATGTCGGTTTAAAGTAATCACTGAGGACAATTGCATAGAATCGCCTAAATCTCTAGAATTACTTTCCCCTGTTCTTAATATACCATTTGATGTGTTATAAACCGCATCATTTAAGCTCGACCTTTGAAAATTCCAATAGGTCAACCTCGATTTTACAATATTGAAAACAGTAAAATCAACATTTGCAGAAATAGATGTCAGATTTTTTCTATCCATCGCTCCATGTTCACCAAAAAATTGAGCGACTTGTGGAAAAAGTGGATTGAATGTTCCTAGGGTATTGTCTCCTTTGTTTTGATCTCCCGAAGAATAATCAAATCCTACCCATACATGAGGTTGAAGTGGTACTTTAGGAAAAGAGACACCAAACTCTGTTGTGATTGAGTAGGCACTAATGTTTTGATCTCCGAAGGAACCAAATTGATACATCGCTTCTACTTCATAGTTAAAGATTCTTTTGATAGGACCCGCAAGTAGAAAACCCGCTGTATACCTTTGTTCATTGGCAGTTCCTTCTTCATAAACAGCATTATTTCTATGTAAACCATAGAAGTAAGGTTCAAAATAGGTACGATCAAAAGAAGACCAACTTGGCACTCCAAATCCAGCAGTTGTAGAGTAAGCGACATCCATAGATTCATACCTTACTCCCCAAAATGTTGTATTCTCATCTCTTGTTGTGTATCCATCTGGAACAGGAATGACAGGTTTGCTCACAAAGGCAACAAGCTTATCACTTTTATTACCCACATAAAACCCTGCCCCATCAAAAGAACGTCTTGTAATAAGCCAGTTTCCTGGTGAAAGTAACCTTTCATGCCCGCCTTGAAGTTCTCTTCTACCTGCCCATACACCCATAAATGTATTGTTATAGAGATCAAATCTATATTCTGCAAAGAGATTTAAAAAAGCACCATCAGTTACGGGTGTTCCTGCTCCTAAACGGTCGCTATTATCTTTGGTAGTATTGGAATAAATACCTTCGGCAAATACTCTAAAATTGTCTCCAAAGTGAATGTCAGCATGTGCCCTTGTTCTAAAAGTGAACAATCCAGAATTCTGAGACATAAACTCTTCATTTACTGTAGGCATGTAACGTAATCTTACTTGTCCACCAAAAGAAGCCCATATCTTGTGATTATTAGAAAGGGGTACATTCTTGATTAAATCAGACCAATCTTGTGCTCTTGATCTTCTTTCTGACCAATCATCTAATTTCCAATTTTCTTTATATCGACGATCCTGATAACTTTCCAAAGGCCAAGAAAGACTATCCTGTCCTTCTGAAAAAAGTGGAATCAAAAAAATCAGAAGGAAACAAATATTCCATTTAGAGTTTACCATGAATTAGATACTAAACTGTTCTAACATTATTCTATCTTCTAAGGATTGATCTTGGTCAAATAGTAGGTGTCGTGTATCTTTTTTGTCTTGCCAAACTTTAGCATGAACTGCATTCTTTACTTCTTTAGAATCGGCCGCAGCTCCAATAGGGCGTTTGGTAGGATCTAAGTTTTTAATTTCGATCGTTACATCGTTGGGTAATAATGCCCCTTTCCATCTTCTAGGTCTAAAAGGCGAAACTGGTGTGAGTGCTAATAAATTTGCATTCAGTGGAATAATAGGGCCATGAGCAGAGAAGTTATATGCTGTACTTCCTGCAGGGGTAGCCACTAAAACCCCATCTGCATTTAAATGTTCTAAAGTTACTTTTCCATTCACAGAAATTTGAAGATTAGCACTCTGACCAGAATATCTAATCACGGATACTTCATTGTATGCTTTATAATGAAAATGCTCACCTTGATCATCTTCAATATCTACTGAAATCGGGCATAGATGAACATCTTGCGAGTGATTAATTCTTTCAAGTAAATCAACATCATCTTTATACTCATTCAATAAGAATCCTAATGTACCTCGATTCATACCAAAAATTGGTTTATCTAAATGAGGATAAGTATGCAGAACCTGTAGTAGGAAGCCATCACCGCCCAAGGCTACAATTACATCTGCATCTTCAGGAGAATGGTTCTCATGTTTTGCTAATAATAAATTATAGGCCTCTTCTGATTTTGGACTTCCTGACTTTAAGAATGCTAATTTTTGATATTTCATAATAAGTTTTGAATGAATGGATTGAATGGATCGTATTATTTAAAAATTGTTTATTCTTCGTACAACATTTCAAATGCTACATCAGCAAAATGTTGTTCACCTAGGCTTGTTTTTACAATAACGAGCGGGTACTGATGCCAATCTTCTACATAGACTTCTTCGATCTCTCTAGATTCATCTCCTAAAAATGGAGCTCCAATAATAAATTCTTTTTTCTTGCCATCTGTATCAATGATAGATACTCCTTTGAATGTTTTCATTAGTTATCTGAGATTTTTTGTGAAAAAATATACTATCATAAGCCTAAAGAAATACATCCAAGGCTTATGATACGGTAGTTATTATGCTGTAGTCTCTTCTTCAGTTGCACCTAGTTTTTCACCAGGTAAAAAGAAACTCAGGAGTAAAGAAATCACAGTGAAAATACTTACTATTAAAAACGTATCTTGGAAAGCTTTTTCCGCTGAGTTATTCACTATCTCTTGGTAAGCTGCCTTTGTTTTTTCCGGTAAGTTTTCTTCCACCCAAACTTTTTCTTGCTCTGGAGTTATTTCCATAAAGGTATCTTCCAGTTCTATGATAATTTCTTCTTTATCTGTAGAAGAAAGTTGTAACTCTTCAGTAGTCTCATAACCATCTACCATATTTGAATAGACAGAACCAAATAAGATAGATCCAGCAAAGGCTATTGCAAATCCTTGCCCTACAATTTCTTTCATCGTTTCAGACAAACCTGAAGCTTCTCCATCTTGTGATGAAGGTACTTTGATCATCGTTAATGTTGCAATTTGAGCCATAACCAATCCACAACCAATACCGAAAACTAAGGCTCCAGATGCTGTAGAAGTCCAACTCATATCTACTGATGCTTGTTGAGTCAATAAGAATGATCCTCCCAAAATGATAATGAAACCAACGATCACAATTAGTTTTGGAGAAATTTTCTCCCCTAAACTAGCGGTTCCAAAAGCTGTGAATGCCACACCAATTGAAATGGGTAAAGTGGTTAAAGCTGTATCAAATGAATCTAACCCTGCAGCTGATTGTACAAAAACTGAGACTGTAAATAATACGGCTGCAATTAAGAAGTACAATAAAGCTTGAACGGTCATACCAATTGAGAATGGAATGTTCTTTAAGATAGAAGCACTTAATAATGGAGTTTCTCCTTTAGCTGTTAACGCTGCTCCTCTCTTGAAGAAAATGACTAATAAAATAACAGCAATCGCATACATGATAGGTACAATCGATAACCCACCTAAAGGAATTACTGTTCCTCCAATTTCAAACGGTCGCTTTTCCATTAACCATCCAAACTCTGATGCCATTGTTGTTGCGATCAAGAAAGTACCGAAAGCAATAACAGATAGGAATACAGATACAATATCAATTTTGATTGAAGAATCTTTCTCCGTTTCAGGCAATGTAAATGCTGCAATGACGGTCAAAACACCAAATGCTGGCGATAAACCTAAAGCTATTCTCCATGATACAATCGAAGCTAAATAACCTACTACTACTGGTGCCAATGCTGAAATAATTGATAATACTGCACCATATATTGCGAATGCTGAAGCTCTTTGAGCTCCTTCGTAGAAGTACATAATCAAGGCAATGGACGTTGGAATAACCATCACCATACCGAAAGGCCAAATTAATGCCCAAGCGATACTGAAAATTGTAGAATTGGGTGCTAGAACCACAATTGTTAAACCAATGGTATAGATTATAGAACCAATCAAGAAAACTTTCTTCTTCCCTATTTTATCACCTAATCTACCCGCTGTCACCATTAATGTTCCTGCGATCAATGAAGCAGATACAATCACCATCTGCAATCCAGAAACCGACCAATTTAATTCCTGTACAATTGGTCCAATCAATACGTTAATACTAAAGGATGTAATGTACATCATCACCATCGATAAGATGATTACGATTAACGGTTTCCAATTCATTTTTTCTTGTGTGCTCATTTGTTTAGTTCATTTATGGTCTCACAGTTTCTTTCTTTCTATTGATATAAAACTCTTTGGTCTGATCGATCCATGTTCTTAAATAAGGACGAAAAGCATCCAGCATTTCTTCGGTACGATCAGGACTTTCCCAAGCTTCATTATCATGACGTTCATACTTCATTTCCTTCACTTGATCCATTCTTTCGATCAGCATATCAATAATCTGAGGTGCTTTTTCTTTCGACCAAGTAGGTTGACCGTCTACTTCTATATAGATTGGTGAAGTATGGGCTTGGATTCTTTTGGTGAAGTCACTTTGGAACACAATATCATGTGCTTTCTCACCATGCACTTTTATCGCTATCCAACAGCTTTTATCTGCCGGTAATTCTAAATCAATATCTATTTCTTTTTGTCCTTTTTCTAGTTCGATCTCCTTCACTACATCACCATTAACGATGATACTTGCATACTTCAGTAAATCCCAACTAGGAACAATATATCCTTTTGCTTTGATTGATAAATTCTCTCCTTTCTTCACTTTTAAAGTAGATCCAATATCTTGACCATTCACATTGAAATCGATCATAGGACCATTAGAAACGAAAGACTTTCCTTCTTGTAATGATTTGTTCCAATTATCAGGTGTAAACTCATCTACCTTCACATAAGTTCTAACTGCCCCTGGCAATGACATATAAGGCCAATCGGATCCAGCAGCTGCACTTAGTTTAAAACCTAAGTTTAAGAAAGCATACCAATCATTTAGGTTAAGTGAGTGATATTGGAAAATTTCTACGAAGTCAATTTCATTTTCAGGCGCCAACATGGCCAAAGCAATATTTTGTTGGAACTGTGCAAAGTCCATATGTGCTACTCCAAATACACCACCTTGTTTATGCACTTCTTTTGATACTTTATCATAATGGAAATACTCATCAGGGTAACGGACAAATTCATTTTGTCCCATTGCCAATACATGACCTAAAAAGTCTGTTCTTGGATCTTCTTGCCCCGAAGCGATGAAGTAATCTTTTTCTTTGTATTGTCCTTCTTTACCCCAAGCATATTGATCAAAATGAGTAGTTACCGAATTACCCAAAGCATACAGCCAATGCATATGTAAATCTGCAGCTCTTGCATGAGCGATTTGATTCGGGTTTGCAGTTGCATTCTGTCTTGAAAAGTGGTTATGTACATCTCCAGAGTACCAACCTTTAGAAGGCATATCCAATACATGTTCTAGATGAATATTGATCGGGTTTTCTTTGCCTTCTTTAATTTCGATTTCTTTTTGAAGTATGGGATATTCTGGTCCTTTCATCACTACCAGAGTATACTTACCTGCTGGTATATTTGCCTGATAGAAACCATCCACATACATCGTATAGTGATTCTTATTTGGCCAGTTAATCTGATCTAGTTCTTCTCTGATTTCAACAGATCTTACTTTTGTTTCAAAAAACTGTAGTTCAATAGCATTTTCAGTAGGAAGTGGCATTCTTCCTGTGGCATCATACAAACCGATTTGAGCAGCAATTCTTTCTTTTGATTTCTTTTCAAAGATATTTAGCTGAAGATTACCTGTAGGATTATGGTTAGCTGCTTTCCCTATCAATTCGAACTGAATATCTCGAATAAAAAGTAGCTTATTTGACATATCTAATCCTGCTGAAATAGCGAAATCCGTTTCACTATAACCTCTATTTGCAAAACGAGCTCGGTCTAATACAAATTCATAGGTTTGCCACCCCTTTGTGCCTTCTGGAATCTCCACCCTATGTACCGATTCTACTACGCCATTTCTATCATAAGCATAGAAAAACTCATTTAAATTACTTGCATTCAACTCAACAGTAACTTTTACTTGTTGATCAATATCAAATGCAAACTGATCTGCAATACTAAATCCTAAGGCGATACCATAAAGTATTTTTTCTCCTCCTTCTTCCTTTACACCTGCTCTTGATGGATCGTTATCCACACGTAATCCCATAGTTTGGAACACACCTGTAGCAATGGTTTTATCAATCTGACTTGTGTGCCAGTCTAACTCAAAAGTTCCTGAAGCATTATCAGGATGGTGAGCAAAAGCGGGCAATGTCAGCAACCAACATAAACTTAGTAGTATTTTTTTCATTCTCTTCTTAGTAGTAATCAAATAGAGAGGTTATTAAGACATCAATAGCCCAGAACATATGTCCTGGGTTAATGATGTTTTCATAGCATATTTTTCGAATTAGATATCTTTCAATCTTTCTGGTACAACGTGTCTTGAGAATACCTCTTCTTGCGTCTCCGGCG
Source organism: Flammeovirga agarivorans (assembly GCF_012641475.1). Lineage (NCBI taxonomy): Bacteria > Pseudomonadati > Bacteroidota > Cytophagia > Cytophagales > Flammeovirgaceae > Flammeovirga > Flammeovirga agarivorans. The sequence goes on from NZ_JABAIL010000002.1 coordinate 1,091,172, forward strand.
TTTTCACCCACTCTACGGTATCTCCTTTGACCATCACCATTCCTGGGCGAGGTAAAGCATTAAAGTTACATGTATAAGGCTCGATATATGAACCTGTATTTAAGAAAGCTAGTGTATCTCCTTTTTCTAATTGAGGCATTTTGTACTGTTCTGCCAAACAATCATAGTTACAAGTAATACCAACTACATCAACAGGAGTATCATATGTTTTATCAGCTTTGTTACATGCTACCAAATCAAATGGAGGAACAACGTTCAAACCACCAACACTTAAAAAAGTCTCTGATGTATCTGTTTCAGCCCATTGATAATCCATACCATTTGCCGTCTCGTGTTTCATGTTATGTACCTTGAATAAGTGGATACCACTTTCATTGTACATCGCGCGACCCGGCTCGATTTCAAGAATCACACCGTCAGAAGAAAGACCAATTGCTTTCATTCCATTTCTGAAAGTTTCAGTAATTACTTTCGCAAAATCTTCCATATGAGGTGTTTCGTAATCTGTTACTGCTACTCTAGATTCTTTATCCATTTCAGCAGGGAAACCACCACCAACAGATACAATTTCAGGTGACCAGTTATTACCAATACCATCATGGATTTCTTTGATCATATCTACAACTGATTGTACTAATGATTGCCAGAAAATTGGCTTCTTAGAGTGACGGCCCGCATGAGTATGAACTCCTACTAATTTTACATTTGGACAATCTGAAAATTGAGGTAACATTTCTCTTACTTCCGATGTAGGGATACCATACTTTACAGTTTGAGTCATCTCACGAATCAATCGAGCTGGGAAGAAATCTGATGGCTCATCCAAGTCTTTCATGTAAGGCTTGATACGTAACATCACATGTGCTTCTTTACCTAATTCTTTTGCAATTCTTTCACATGTCCCCAACTCATCCTTGTTGTCCAAAACGATATGAATACCTAGATCAATCGCTTTACGAATGATACTATCAGGTTTGATAGAACCGTTTACAGCAATATCTTCGTAAGGCACACCTCCTCTGATAGCTGTTTCCAATTCACCAGCACCAAAAGTATCACATCCACAACCCGCTTTTGTAAGTACTCTTCTTACTGCAACTGTTGGGTTTGCCTTCACCGCTGCCATTACTCGAATACGCCCTTCAGGGTAAAACTTCTGGAAAGTATCTTGGAAGGCTAAATAGTTTTTTACTAAAATATTTTCTGATACAACAAATAAAGGAGTACCAAACTTTTCAGCAATTTCTACAGTGTTAACGTCTTCGATGTATAAATCACCATCCTTCACGCTTAACAACGGATTCATTTTGATATCACTCATGGTCTTTTGTATTTAAAGTTTTTTAATGTCTGATTAAAGGAATACTACAAGGGCTAATCGAGCAGTGTGATTATCATCTTTAAAAACACCTCTATAAAAGCCGCTAATTTGTAGTTTTTCTGACAAAGCATATTGTGCAATAAACTCTTGTATATATCGGTCGTTTCTTTCCAGATTGATGTTACTTGCCGAATAAATTGGCGTAACCTGTAGGAACATCTTTTCACTTAAGATAATCGGTGTGATTATTTGAAAAGAGATACCATGTTGAGGATCTTGAAACAAACCTGGGCGCTCAATTACAGGAGAAGATGTATATTGGTAGGATAAAATTGGAAAGGCTTGAATCCAATCTGCAATCATTAAACCTACTGTTACACCTGGCTGGATCAACCAAGATCCTGTACCTAAACCGCTATCGTAATTTCCAGTTGGAGCAAAAATGTCAACCGAAGGACCAAATGCACCAAGGAACTTGTCGTAATTCTTGTATGGGAGATAAAAATATCTCGCTCTAAAATCTCCAATTCCTGTTTTTCCCGTTTCGGTGTTATGTAACAATGGCATCTCTGCCAATATTAGATGTGCTTCACTCGGGGCAAACATAAACTCCGCTCTATACCCATAAGTATCTGCTCCATTTTTAGAATAGTTGTATTCTAAATGGTTGTACAATTGAGTATAAAAGTTTGTTGGTTTTGAAGCGTCTATTTCTTCGTCTTGTGCGAAAAGGAAGTTAGAAAGAAGTAGAAAAATGATACAGATGAAAGACTTTTTCATGATTGTAAATTAATGACCAGCTCGAATACTGGTTCTTGCTAATAAATAATTGGCAATAGGTACTAAAGCAACCATGCCTGCCAACCATGCCAAGAAACTCACATAAGATAATCCTACACAAGCTATGGCTACTATCGGGTCAGCTAAAATTTCATTGGATAATACTTTGATTCTTTCATTGGTCATGTCTTCTTTTAGCATATCGTTTTTCTTTGCATGATGTAGCTTCCAATATGAAAAGATGCCAAGTAATCCCCATACACCACTGAATATAGCTCTGGAATGAGGCTGTTCTGAAGTGAACTCAATGTTCATTTCAAAGTAAGGATAGAGACACAGTAGAAAGAAATAACCAAAGGTGATTAATATTTGATTGAGATTGGTCGTTCTCATCGAATGATGTACTTCGACGAACTTGAACCAATGGATTACTAATATCAAGAAACCGGCTACATAAGGAAGAAAAGGTTTATCCCAAATCAATTGAGATTCCATCACTTTTTCACCTTCTACAATTTCTGTTTCAACATCGAATACAATCAGTCCTAATACAGGGGTAGTCATACTAATTGCGAAAAGGAGCATCCCCAAATGCCTGACATATTCCAGAAAGTAAGTATGGTCTCTAGGTTTTGTTTCTTGTGATGTCATATTAATATCTTTCTAACCATTCATCAACACAGTGATCAATGGAATTCAACCATACTTGTCTAGCAATTTCCTTTAACTTAGGAGAACAATCTGCTTCTTCTACAACCAACCTTGATCCTAATAATTGAAATCCTTCTGGAAGTCTTTCGAAATTAGTCTGTGCACCTGCTTCAATACTATTCGCATCTCTGTAGACATAATAGGTTTTACCTACTTGACTGCAACAGATTCTAGCCAAACACATCGGACAAGGTTCTTGGGAAGTAAATAAAGTGTAGTCTCTCATTCTAGGAGTTTTATTATCACATAATCTATCTTCCAACTCATTCAGGAGCACCATCTCTGCGTGTAAATCCAATCGATGATAAGGTGAATTTGCCTTTGACATATTTTCTGCAATAACTTCATCATGATGAAGCAAACAACCTCCTACTGCAACACTACCAGCTCTTCCGGCACGAATCCCCTGACGAACTGAAATAATCGATGGCCCATCATGTTTATAACCTTCTGGATTTGCTTCATAATCGTTCAGTTGTTGCTCCAATTCATCGTAATTGAATTTTGGAGTTTCGAACTTTAAAACGGGTTTTTCAGTATTGTTACACATAGTAGAATGATTAATGTTTAGTTACCAATTGATTTTTTCACGATCTGTAAAGAAACCTGCAGTTGGTCCATCTTGTGGTAGCGTAGCTAACCATACCGATGTATCAGCTCCTTCTACTGGTGTTTTTGGTCGAGCCTCATCCCCGTAATCAGGTAGTTCGTCGGTATTCATAGCACTGTCTACCCAACCAGGGCAACAGCTATTTACTTTGATACCAAATTCTTCCAACTCCTTCGCAAAAAGCACTGTCATGGCATTTACTCCAATCTTAGAACTTTGATAAGCGGCACAGATATCATCTCTTAAAGGAGAATTCATATCAGATAATTGGGCCAATTGTGCCACTTGAGTGGAAAGGTTAACGATTCTGCCTGCCTCACTTTTCTTTAAAAGAGGAACTAACTTTTGAGTGAAAAGGAATGGTCCGATATAATTCACTTCCATTACTTTTCTAAATAGTTCTTCTGATAAATCTGATGGATGTTTTCCCATATCTACCAACATAGCTGCATTATTTACCAATACATCTAATCTACCGAAATGCTTATCCATAAATTCCACTACTTGATGAAAAGTAGTACTATCTCCTAAATCAAACGATATGGCTTTGGCTTCAATACCCTTCCCTTCTAGTTCCTCGACTTTTGAAGAAGCATCTTGAACATCAGCTAGTATCACTGCATATCCTTTCTCTCCTAAAAGCCTTGCTGTTTCGAATCCAATTCCTTGGGCAGCTCCTGTAATTAAGGCAACTTTCTTCATTTTCAGTTTCTTTAAAACATCATCAACTCCTAAGAGTCGATGATGCTAAATAAGATCTTATAAACCTGGTGCCATACCACCGTGAACCGGCAATACAATACCTGTAATGTAACTCGCTGCAGGAGAAGCTAAGTACACAATTGCTTCAGCAATTTCACTTGGCTCAGCAGGACGACCCAATGGAATACCTGCATTCTCTTTCGCTGCCGCCTCTTCTACAGAACAACCTTCAGCTTCTGCAATTGCCTTATAAGCTTCTTGCAACATGTCTGTATTGATTGCACCCGGAGCGACAACATTTGCTCGGATACCTTTCGCTGCTTGCTCAATAGCCAAAACTTTAGTCGCACCAACTAATGCGTGTTTTGTTGCAACATAAGGATAAGGCATACCCATACCCGCTGCGATACCTGCTGTTGAAGCAACGTTTACAATGGCTCCACCACCAGATTTTTCCATGGCAGGAATAGCCCCTTTACAAACTGCTAAAGCACCTTTTACGTTTACAGCGTAGTTTGCATCCCAATCTTTGTCAGTGTTTTCGTCCAATAAAGCAGAACCAAAACCAACACCTGCATTGTTCACTACGATATCAAGCGTACCGTAAGCATCCAATACTTGTTGAATAGCTGCATCTACTTGAGCTGCATCTGAAACATCTACTAAAACACCCATTGCTTCGCCACCATTTGCTTTGATTGCTGCAACGTTTGCTTCCATCCCCTCTTTAGAGCTGTTACGGCCAGTTAAAACTACTTTTGCACCTAACTCTGCCAATTTCTCAGCAATTGCTCTACCTAAACCTTTTGTTTTTGTTGCTCCTGTTACTAGAGCGACTTTGTTTTCAAGAAGTTTCATTTCTGATTTATATTTTTTGAAGGCTTTCTTTTGTAGATACTTCTGTGTGCCCACGATTGAAATCGTAGGTGGTGGAAGTTTGAGTTTCAACAGGTTGAAACCTATTGAAACTCTTGAGAGCCTACATTATTTCTGATTGATTATTTGTTTCTTTGTGCTTCCCACTCTTCTCTTAAGCTCTCTTCAGAAAGACCGTATCTACCTGCTTGAGTTTGGAAGAATGGCTCCCAGTGAGAATCCAATACCTCAACGATTTCCTCATTTTTGATGATTGATTCATAACCTCTAGCACCTGGCATACCTGGTTTTCTTTGACCTGGACGAGCAGGAGAATCTTCGATAGCTTGAGCAAAACGGTCTGATTTTGCTAAAACTTCGCCTAAAGGACCGAATACTGAAGGGTCGATACAGATAAAGTAAGAACCACCTACTGAAGTACCGTCAGCTTTTTTGTCCACAATATCACCTAGTGATGGAACCTCTGGAGTGATGATACCACCTGGGTTAATGATACCAGAAAGTAATTCGTTGAATAAGTTCAACATGTATACTCTTGGATTAGAAAGTTGTTGGAAAGCCGATTGGTTGTATACACGACCGTAACCTTCGATTGGCTGAGCGTAAGGAGCTAAGTCATTTGATAAAGCACCTGTTTCAGGGTCAATTACATAATCACCTTTTAACTTTGTCCCTTGAAGAACCGCTTGTGCAGTATCTGCATCATACCACTCACAAAGTTTTGTTGACATCCATACTGGAGGTTTATCACCTGCAGGTCCGATACCATCAAACGGAGGTACAGAAATTGTATTTGACATACCACCTAGAGGTGAACACATTGGTACTGAGTTGTTAGAAGTTAACGCTACACAACCTGCTTTTGATGCCATCCAAGTATAAGCACCGAATGAACCTGCGTCGTTATGGTTATGACCGAAAACGATAGCAATACCATGCTTTTTCGCCTTTTCGATTGCCATATTGGCCATCTTAGTTAGCGTCCAATACCCTGAAGATCTTTTACCATCGATTGATGCCCAAGTATCACCTTCTGCTACAACTTCTGGCTCAGCTTTAATATCTAATAAACCTGATTGGTGCATGATATCAATGGCCTCATAAACACCTAAACCTTGGTTTAATTTACCCTGACGGATACCTAACATTAAGGCATCTGCAACCGCATCTCCATGTTCTTCTGATGCACCTGCTGCCATCCAAGTTCTTTTTAAAGCATATCTTAAGAAATCAGCATTAGTCGATTTAGTTTTTCCTTGTGCTCCCATAGTAGTAATTTTTTTGATTGAGATTATATTTTGATGGGTGCAGTCTTTTTAACCACACCCTTTAATTTTTTTAATTATTCCGCTGCTAATGTATTGTAAGCATCGATACTCATACCTGCTGTGAAGCCACCATCGACTCCAATTACTTGACCGTTTACAAAATCACAGTCTTTTGCAGATAAGAAGTGGATTAATGAAGCTACTTCTTCAGGTTCAGCAATTCGTCCAAGAGGTACTGCTTTGTGCTCCATTCTCAATTGCGGTTGACCTTCTGGCGTGTTTGCCATTGGTGTATTTACTGAAGTTGGTGCAATTACGTTAGCTCTGATACCACGGCTACCCAATTCTACTGCAGCTGTTTTTGTGATACCTACTACTGCCCACTTCGATGCTACATATGGAGCTAAATAAGCCACACCCTGAACTGCGGCAGCAGAAGCTACATTGACAATACGACCACCGTCGTTCATCTGAGGAACACCGAACTTGATACCATGAACAACACCTTTAGTATTGATAGCAAAGTTCTTATCAAAATTTTCGATGTCTGTTTCCATCATGGTGTCGTAACCAAAGTTTGCACCAGCGTTATTTACTAGAATATCAATTTTACCGTATGTCTCAACAGCTTTATTGACCATCGCTTCTACTGATTCCGCACTAGAAACATCACATTGAACGAAAGTAGCTCCGATTTTTTCAGCGATCTCTGTTCCGTCTTTTCGACCTGAGATTACAACTTTCGCTCCTGCAGCGATAAAACGCTCAGCAGTTTTCAAACCGATACCAGAAGTACCGCCTGTTACGATTGCAACTTGTCCTTCTAATGAAAAGAAATTTGCCATGATATATTTAATGTTTTAAAGTTCTGAGTGATTAAAGTGTAACGTTACCAAACGCTTGAGGCCAGTTTGTAGGATGATTTTCACCACCATTTCTACGTTTCACATCTGCCGCTAACCAGCAAAGGATCTTCCAGCTAAGACCTGCAGCGATGTAACCAAATGTTTTCGCAGGGTCATTTTGCGGAGCGTATTCAACAACATCAGCACCTACAAGATTTACTTTACCTGACATTCTCACTAATTTCAATACATCATGTACCCAATTGGCATCCAAACCAAATGGCTCAACAGCAGAAGAAGCTGAGTTGTATACAGGGTCTAATGAATCCAAGTCTAGTGAGATATATGTTGGGCCGTCGCCTACTACTTCGATAATTTTGTCCGCCATTTCTCTTGGAGACATTACTCTAGCTTCATCAGCGAAGTATACATTAGTACCGAAGTTTTTCGCGTGACCACCTACAAGACCAGTCATTCTACCTCTGATACCAATTTGGATCATTCTTTCAGGGTCTACATTACCTTTTGCAAAGTTTTGAGTAAACATGTTACCTGAGTGATATGGATATGGGAAGTCAGCTTCCGTTACCAAATCATAGTGAGCATCAAAGTGAATTACTGAAAGTGGACCGTAAGTCTCACCCAACGTCATTAAAGGAGCTACTGAAACAGTATGGTCACCACCCCACATAAATGGAACAATGTGATTGTCACAAACAATTTTTCTGTAGTGTTCAATAGCATGTTCCATTTCACTTGACAAATCAAACTGACCATACGTATCAATTGTACCATAGTCAATAATGTTAGCAAAATCGAAAGGAATATCGAACTCACCATTAATCCATGGCTCTGTTGTACCCATGAAGTTTTTCGATAATTCTCTTAATGCTTTTGGACCATATTTATGTGAAGCATTCATAGGAGCAGACTTTTCGAATGGCATACCAATAATAGCAATATCTGCTTCTTCCAAGTCTCTTGAGAATGGAGCCATAAAAGCACCTAGGTAATCTTTGTTGATGTTACTCAAAAACTCGATACCTTGTCCGCCACCCATAGTTTTTACTCTTTCCAAGTGAGCTTTAACGTCTGGATGAACACCATCTCTACTTGTTGAGTTCTTCCATAAGTCTTGGTACTTTTCTAATCTCTCTTGTGGGATAGCAGGGTACTTTTTGATTTCCTTTTTCATAGTTGAATGATTTTATAGTAATGAATATTTTATTCCGTATTTGAAGAAGATAAATTATTATTCAATCGTTCGAATTAATTATTCTTCGATTAAAAAACCGCTGTTTAAAAGCGATTTCAATTTCAATAACGTCTTAGGATGAATTAAGTTTCAAAAGTGGGTTATAAAAATTTCTTAATAACATTGAATAATAATGTAGGTTATCAATAAATATCTCCCTTATATAAAAGGGCCGTAATTAGATTGTCGTAATATGTCGATGACTTCACAATGTTAATAAATAATATTTGTTAACATGAAAAAGAATTAAAAAAAAGCTTAAATAATTCGTATTGAATTTATTTTCAGACACTTAACTAAAATAATAATGAAAAAAAAGTAGACTTTTTTCGTTATATATCACTTAAGTATTTAAACACAGTGTACTTTACCTAAATTTTCTTAGGTTTATGAATATTCAATTTTTTCAATTTCGATCTCAAAGTTGCTTCATTAATTTTCAAAAGTTCCGATGCACTGTTCTTTCCACTTACCTTCCACTTACAATGCTCCAACGTCTTGGTTATATATTGTTTTTCATACTCATCGAGACATAAAAATTCAGTAACTACTGCTTTGTGTTCTTCTTTATAAGTATCAAAATCTAAAAGACGCAATGTCTTTCCATGAGAAGACACTGCCGCTTTCTTTACGATATATTTCAATTCTTTGATATTCTCTGGCCAATCATAAGACTGTAACTTTTTGATTGTGGCTAAAGAAACCTTCAGCGAAGGAATTGCATTTTTCTTACAATAGTCTTCAATAAAAAGATCTACATAATAGGGAATATCAGACATGCGGTATTTTAAATCGGGTAGATTAATTCTATAAATAGAAAGGTATTTATGTAGCTCTCCATTAAATTCATCTTCTTCTACCAACTTCCTTATGTCTTTAGTCGTAGTAGCTAAAATTCTAACATCATATTCTTGCTGTTCCAGATCATCCTGTCGCTTCAAAAGGTCCAATAAATCCAATTGATCCTCATGGGATAACTCATCTATATCTTCTAGAATTAATGTTCCTCCATTCGCTACATCTAATATGCTTTTGTTATACCCTTGGTTATAGGTATTATCATCATAATACTTGGACCTAAATATCCCATTCAAAGTTTTGTGACAACGGTATTCTATTTGTGGTTTCGTTTTACGGTCTCCTTTCTTAATCAGCTCATTCGCCAAAAAAGTTTTTCCTGCACCCTTATTTCCTTCTATTAGTACTGTTGTTTTATAATTAGCAATTCGGTCGAGCTCTTTATCTATTGACTTTGCGAAAGTACTTTCTACATATAATATATTAGAAACACTTTTACGCTGTGCATTCTGTTTTAAAAAAGTGTTTTCTTCTTCAAGTTTCTCTGTAGCATCTTTTAATTGCAGCAGTGTCTGCTCCAATTGTCTGTGTTCATTCAGCTTGTCAGTAATATCATACCCTACTATAAAATCTACATACTTTCCTTTACCTCTTAATACCTTGACTTTTGAATATTCGATATTCCTCACTTCGTCACTTGTTAACTGCAACTTCCCTTGGTTCTCTGAATTTTCTTCCTTCTCAAAAAAGGTATTTAAGTTCTTATTGATGATTTCCCATTTCTTACCATAAAATTTCTTCTCTGTAAATCTATTGAGGTAATTAATTTTTTGATTCTGATCGTGACCAATTACATATAAATCTATATTCTCAATAAGGTCTTCGTAACTTCCATTGATGTTCAACAATACTCTATTTGCATCAATTTTTTTCTTGAAATGTAGAAGTAGATCAACCGAAAGTAGCATCACTATTAAAGCTGTCATATACTCAGAAATATATACTCCCTCTATTTCACCAACATCAATCATTACATCATATATTCCGCCTAAAGTGAAACAAAGAAATAAACAACTCACAAAAACGACTTTAGAATTCTTGTAAGAATAGATGATCAACCTAACAAAGAAAACCAGACAACTCAGGTAAAAAATAGAAGAAACCCACTCATAAACTTCATTAGTATTGCCTACCAAAATATAGTAAAAGCTATTGGCTGAAATTTCGATTCTTTTTATTGTTTCATTTCCTGTGATTACAAATTCATTATTAAAATAAATAATTAAGAGAATCGACAGTAACGTAATCCCTGTGATTCCATAAAATGATTTATTTACTCTGTATTTTGTTAAATCAAATAGTGCTAAAAATACCAGTTGAATTAAAGACAAATAAATAACCATTGTTATTGTCAAGTAATTCTGGTAATCCAATATTTCCGTTTTGGTATGTAACTGAGTACTAGAATAGATATAGATAGCCGACATAATACTCATGCCAGCATATATGATTTTATTTTTCTCCTTCTTCTTAAACAAGAAAAATATGAAATAGAATATTGATAAGGATAAGAATAATCCAATAAGGATAAAATTTATTTGTTGCAGAAAATTCATTCAGGTTATTCGTTCAGGTTAACACAATATATAATATACTCTATGATAAAGTAACAAAGCAAGCTTCTTTGATAGATTTCAATAACATTGAGTAATATGATATTAAAAAATTCTAAAAGATAATTAAGTATGAATCCTTAAACACTATTCAATCGTTCAATTAATAATACTGGTATTAAATAATCTAACTTTCAAGATATGCTGTGTAGAATTAAATTGAAAAATATTGATAGTAGTGTGCTTATTTCAACAAACACTTTAGAATTACTAGAACACCACCCTTATTTTAAAAAGATAAATCTGATGGAAAATTTAAGAATACATTCAAATGGGTATGTTTTCTTTCAAAAAAATTATCCTCAACCTAATGGAAAATACAAGAATATCACACTATACCTCCATAAAATCATTGCAGAACACTTTGTGTCAAAGGTAGACTCCGATAAGAAACTCTTTGTACACATTAAAAATGGTAATCTACTAGATCTTAGAGAAGACAATCTAGAATGGGTTACCATGGCTGATTTACGAAGAAGGCAAAAACATCGTAATAAAACAGGTTTTAGGGGTGTTACTCAACTTAGTAGTAATTCTTTTAAGGCAACGCTTTACATCGATGGAGACCGTGTAGATATAGGAGTTTATAAAACTGCTGAAGAAGCTAGTGAAGCCTATCAAGAGGCTTCTGAAAAACTATTTGGCAAAATTAAAAAGCCTGTAGCTAAGAAAAATCTCACCCTCTAATAATAGTAGGAGTTGAATTTAAGATATTCACAATCTTCAGTGAAGTTCAATCTTAACAACACCAATAATTTTGATAACTTTATTTCATCGTAAAATTATCAGTATCTATTCTAAATTCTTGTTGATAAACTATGTATACAAAAGAATAATACACAAAGTTATCAACAAGGATTTTTTAGTTTAAACATAATTATCAACAATAGACTACTTATTTAGTTTACCTGTGAATAATTGATGTAAAAAAAAGGTTAGCTAACATCTTGTGTTAACTAACCTTCTATATTTAATGAATGTGGCGCCGACTTACTCTCCCGGGGGTTAACCCAGTACCATCAGCACTGTAGGGCTTAACTGCTCTGTTCGGAATGGGAAGAGGTGAACACCTACGTCATTGGCACCATCAATTTCTTAATGATCTAATGATTTTTTGAATCTAATCACTATCATAAAGTTGTACTATAACTTCATTGACAGCGAAAAGGAAAAACTCTGTCGCTACCTCTCATCAAGAAAGGTAGCAACCGTAGAAAAGCTTTTGGGCGATTAGTACTTCTCAGCTGAATCCATCTCTGAACTTACACTTGAAGCCTATCAACGTCGTCATCTACAACAACCCTTATAAGGAAATCTCATCTCGAGGTGGGTTTCGCGCTTAGATGCTTTCAGCGCTTATCCGCTCCACACATAGGTACCCGGCGATGCTCCTGGCGGAACAACCGGTACGCCAGAGGTGTGTCCAACTCGGTCCTCTCGTACTAAAGTCAGAGCCTCTCAAATTTCCAACGCCCGCAACAGATAGAGACCGAACTGTCTCACGACGTTCTGAACCCAGCTCGCGTGCCACTTTAATGGGCGAACAGCCCAACCCTTGGGACCTTCTCCAGCCCCAGGACGTGACGAGCCGACATCGAGGTGCCAAACCTCCCCGTCGATTTGAGCTCTTGGGGGAGATCAGCCTGTTATCCCCAGAGTACCTTTTATCCTTTGAGCGATGGCCCTTCCATGCGGTACCACCGGATCACTATGTCCCACTTTCGTGCCTGGTCGAGATGTCTCTCTCGCAGTCAGGCTCCCTTATGCCATTGCGCTCTTCCGACGATTGCCGACCGTCGTGAGGGAACCTTGGAAAGCCTCCGTTACTCTTTTGGAGGCGACCACCCCAGTCAAACTACCCACCAAACAATGTCCGGACTTTAAGCCCGTTAGACCGTCGAACAGGAGAGGGCGGTATTTCAACAATGACTCCAAAACGCCTGGCGACGCTCCTTCACAGTCTCCCGCCTATCCTACACACTCCTGGCCAACGGCCAACGTTAAGTTGCAGTAAAGGTTCATGGGGTCTTTTCGTCCCGTTGCGGGTAAGCGGCATCTTCACCGCTACTTCAATTTCACCGAGCTCATGGCCGAGACAGCGTCCAGATCGTTGCACCATTCGTGCAGGTCGGAACTTACCCGACAAGGAATTTCGCTACCTTAGGACCGTTATAGTTACGGCCGCC